>JAMWCJ010000066.1 GCA_023818645.1 Candidatus Omnitrophota bacterium
ATATATGTGATTTTTTTATTTTAAGTGGTGTTAAAAATATCTGTTTAAAAATGGGAGAAAAAGGTTCTTATATAGCAAATGAAAAAGAGAGATATTATTTTCCTGCTTTAAAAGTAAATGTTATTGATACGACAGGTGCTGGAGATGGTTATGTTGCTGGATTTATAAAAGGGATTATTGAAAAATTTGATTTTAAGAAATGCGGACTTTTAGCAAATATTGTTGGTGCTAAAATTACAACAGCGATTGGAACAACTTCTGGAATTAAAGATTGGCAAGATCTTATAAAGTTTGCAAAAGAAAATGGTTATGAAATTTAAAACCTTCTCAATTTTTTTTTATCATTTTTGTTTTTTCTCTATTCTGAAGAAATAAAGTATAAAGGAGATAATATTAAAGTGATTTTTGATGAAAAAGATGAAATAGAAAAAATTTATATTATGGGGAATGCTGTAATTATTTATAAAGATATAATTTTAAAAACAAACAAAGCAGTTTTTGATAGAAAAGAAAATTTAATAGAATGTGAAGACGGTGTTGAAATTTTTTCAGAATTTGGTAGTTTTTATGCAGAGAAAGCAAGGTATAACTTAATAGAAGAAAAAGGAGTTATTTTTAATTCAAAATTTAATTTTAATTCTATTTATGGTAGAAGCGAAAAGATAGAAAGGGAAGGTGGATTTTTTAAATTTGAAAATGGTTATGTTACAACCTGTGATAGAGAAGAAAAGCCGCATTATAGATTGAAAGCAGGAAAAATAGAATACTGGCAGAAGAAAGATTATTTAAGATTGAAAAAAGTTAGGATTGTATTTGGAGAAGATTTTAATATTTTTTACCTGCCTGTATTTTCTTTTGATTTAAAGACAAAAAAACCATTTTTTACACCCTCTTTGGAATATAAAACAAGGACAGGACCTTCTTTAATTTTTAATTTTACAAATAGAATAAGTGAAAAAAATGATTATCTATTCACTGAAAAAGTATCAATCGGAGAAAAAGGTTCTGGTATTGGTTTAGGTTTTTCTTCGCAAGAAAAAAATATAGATTTTAATTCATTTTTTATTAAAAAATATGATGGAGGGATTCTATCAGGGGGATACTTAGAGTTTAATAGAAATTTTGGAGATTTCCATATTTTAGTAGATTGGAGATGGATGGATAATAATGAATTTTTTATTGATTATTTTAAAGACCAGTATATGGAAAAATCAAAAGTTTTCAATTATTTTTCTATTACTAAAAATTTTGGGAAAAGTATTTTAGGATTAACTATAAGAGAAAATGCCAAAGAAGATATTTTGAAAGTTGAACAAATTCCTGAGATAAGATATTTTGTTCCTTATTTTAATTTTTCAGAAAAGCCGGTATTTTTGATATATGATTTTAGATTTACAAATTTTTATAAAGAGAGTGAGTTTTATCCAAGAATATTAAATAAACTTGACATTGAGTATAAAAAGGATTTTTCTTATCTTACAATGAAACCAATTATTTCTTTTTCCTCTTTAAATTATCCTGATTGCGACCTTTATAAATTCAATTATATTCTTGAACAGGGGATTAACTTTTCAACAAATTTTTATAGTAAATTTTTTGATGGCAATATAACTTTTATCCCTTCATTTTATATCTTTAACAGAAAAACAAAATATAGTCCTGAACAGTTGATTAAATTTGATGAATTTGAAGAGAAAAATAGTGGCAATTTTCTTTACTCCTCCTTTTTATGGAATATAAATCAATATAAAGATTTGATAGGAAATTTTCAAGTAGAAAATGAGTTTAATTTAGACAAAAATAAATTTGAGAAGTTTTTTAATAAATATGAACTTGTAAAGGGAAGATTTAAAATTGAAGGAGAAAATGAATGGGATTTAAAAGATGGTGATATTGTTTACAATTTTGGTGTTAATACAATTTCTTATGAAACTCAAACTGATAAATTTTCAATAGGAACAAGAATGGATAAGGAATCGGATATATCTGGTCTTGAAACATGGTGGCAGAAATCTTTTGAAAATGGCTGGAATTATAGAATTGGTTTCTTTTATGACTTTGATTCAAAAGAGATATTAACTCAAACTTATGAAATTTGGAAAAAAATACATTGTTTAACATTAAGTTTCAGATTTACAAAAGATAGAGAAAATAAATCATTTTATGTTTTTATTATTCCAACTTTATTTTTTGAAAATAACTGGCAAAGGAGGTTTGAAAAATGGAAATAAAGAGAAAAGGGAATAGGCCTTATAACCAGATGAGAGAAATTAAAATAACGAAAGGATTTCTAAAATATGCTTCTGGTTCCTGCTTGATAGAAATTGGAGATACAAAGGTTATATGTGCTGTTAATTATGAAGATAAGGTCCCTCAATGGTTGAAAGATACTGGGAATGGATGGATTACTGCTGAATATTCACTTATACCTTCTTCTACGCAGGAAAGAATACCAAGGAGTTCTATTTCTTCTGGAAGGACACAGGAAATTCAAAGGATGATAGGAAGGTCGTTAAGAGGAGTTGTTGATTTAAAAAGAATTGGTGAAAGGACTTTTTGGGTTGATTGTGATGTAATTCAAGCAGATGGAGGAACGAGAGTAGCAGGAGTTATTGGTGGATTTATTGCACTTGTTGAGTGTTTAAGTAGATTAAAAAATTCTGGTTTAATAAATGTTCCTGTTTTAAAAAACTATCTTGGTGCTATAAGTGTTGGAATAGTACATAATAATATTTTGCTTGACCTTGATTATGCAGAAGATTCAATCGCTTCTGTTGATTTGAATGTTGTTATGACAGGAAGTGGAGAATTTATTGAAATACAGGGAACTGCCGAAGGATACCCATTCACAAAAAAACAACTTGATCAACTTTTATCTTTAGCAGAAAAAGGAATAAATGAAATAATTGAGATAGAGAAAGAAATATTAAAAGATGAAATTATGTTTTTACTTGGCGACTAAAAATAAAAATAAGATAATAGAGATAAAAAATATAATTGGAAATGAAATAGAAGTTCTCTTCCCATCCGAAGATATTGAATTTCCAGAAGAATCAGGAAGAACCCTTGAAGAAAATGCATATATTAAAGCATTACATTTCAGTAAATACATAAAAGACCATTATGTTGTTGGCGAGGACTCAGGACTATTTATTGAAAAATTAAATGGTTTGCCTGGGATAAATTCTGCAAGATTTTCAGGTGAGAGAGATGATAGAAAAAATATTGAGAAGTTATTGAAAATGATGGAAGAATTTAAAGAAAAAGAAGATAGGAAAGGTAAATTCATTACAGTTGCTTGTTTACTTGGTAAAGGAGAAAAAAAATTTTTTAAAGGTGAAATAGATGGAATTATTACTTTTCAACCAAGAGGAATAAATGGTTTTGGATATGACCCTGTTTTTGAAATCCCAGAAATAGGTAAGACATTTGCAGAATTAAGTTTAGAAGAAAAAAATAAAATAAGTCATAGAACAAGAGCATTTTTAAAATTGAAGGATTATTTGATTAATAAGCATAAAAGAGGGTAAAATTAATTAATTTTGGCGGGGTAGCTCAGTGGCAGAGCAACCGGCTCATACCCGGTATGTCTGGGGTTCAAGTCCCCATCCCGCCACAAAATGATTAAATTTATAACAGATGGAATGTGTGGTGGACTTGCAAGATGGTTAAGATTGATTGGGTATGATACCCTTTATTTTAATATTCAAAGAAAAATTGAACTTATAAGGATTGCTGAAAAAGAAAATAGAAAAGTTTTGACAAAAGATAAAAAACTTGCTGAAAAATATCCAGAATTTGTAATTTACTTAGAAGGAGAGGATACATATAGCCAATTCAGAGAAGTTGTAAAAAAATTCAACTTAGAAATAAAAGAAGTAAATTTATTCAGAAGATGCTCAATATGCAATACTAAACTTGAAGAAATTAAAAAAGAGAAAGTAAAAAATCTTGTACCTGAATATATATACAAAAATAAAGAAAAATTTGCTATTTGCATAAAATGTAATAAGATTTATTGGGAGGGAGACCATTGCAAATATATAAGAGAAAGATTGAAAAATTTATAATTTTATTTTTTCTTTTTTTATCTTTTCTCTTTGCACAAAATAAAGAAGCATATTTTTATAGGAAGATTGGAAAAGATCTTGTTCAATGTTTTTTGTGTCCTAAAAACTGTATTATTCAGCCAGGGAAATATGGTTTTTGCAGGGCAAGAAAAAATATAGATGGAACTTTATATGCAATGGGTTATTCAAGTCCATGTTCTGTTGCAATAGATCCTATTGAAAAAAAACCATTTTTCCATTATTTACCAGGGACACCTACATTTTCAATTGCTTCTGCTGGTTGTTCATTAAGATGTAAGTTTTGTCAGAACTGGGAAATATCACAGGTAACACCCGAAGAAACAAAAAATGTATATCTAACTCCTGAAAAAGTTGTTGAATATGCAATAAAATATAAATGTCCTTCAATCGCCTATACTTATTCTGAACCAATGAATTTTTATGAATATATGTTTGATATAGCAAAAATTGCGAAATCAAAAGGAATAAAAAATATAATGCATACAGCAGGTTTTATAAATCCAGAACCACTTGAAAATCTCTGTAAATATATAGATGCTGCAAATGTTGATCTTAAGGGATTTAATAATGAATTTTACAGAAATATATGCGAGGGAGAACTTGAAGTAATTTTGAATACTTTAAAAATATTGAAAAAAAATAAAATCTGGATTGAAATAACAAACCTTATAATTCCAGGATATAACGATAAACCAGAGGAAATAAAAAATATGTGTATATGGATAAAAAATAATCTTGGTGAAAGTACTCCATTACATTTTTCAAGGTTTTATCCCAGATATTTAATGCTTCATATTCCTTCAACTCCTGTAGAAACACTTGAAAAAGCAGTAAAAATTGCAAAGGAAGTTGGTTTGAAATATGTTTATATTGGTAATGTTGAAAATTCTCAATATGAAAATACTTACTGCTCTGGATGTGGTAAAATTTTAATTAAAAGACGGGGTTTTTTTGTTCTTGAAAATAATATAATAGATGGGAAATGTAAGTTTTGTAAAACTAAAGTTGAAGGAGTATGGAAATGAAAAAAATGTTTATTCTCTTATATCTATTTTCTTCTTTAATTTTTTCTCAACAATATAGAAAACCTGCATACTCAGGTTCATTTTATCCATCTAAAAAGGAAGAGTTGAAAAATCAAATTGATAGCTTTTTTAAAAATGTAAATTATAAAGAGAAAATAGAAAAAGAAAAAATAATAGGTGTTATTGCTCCTCATGCTGGCTATATCTATTCAGGACAAGTTGCATCTTATTCTTTTAAATTGCTTGAGGGAATGAATATAAAAACAGTGATTTTGATTGGAAGGAGTCACCACAGTTATTTTAAAGGAGCAATAATTGATGATAGGGATGGTTGGGAAACACCTTTTGGGAAGGTAGAAATAGACAAGGATATTTTTGAAAAACTATATAAAAAGAAAAATTTTTCTGTAAATAAAATATTGATGGATTATGAACACTCTCTTGAAGTTGAAATCCCTTTTTTACAGTATACATTAAAAAACTTTAAAATTTTTCCAATATTAGTTGGTGATCCTTCAAAAGAAAATACAGATTTAATTACAAATGATTTATACAATGTTATAAAAGAAAGAAATGATTGGATTATAGTTGTTAGCACAGATTTATCCCATTATTATCCATATGAATTAGCAAAACAAAAGGACCTTCTATTACTTGAAACATTGAAGTCAAAAAATATAAATTTAATTTATTCATATCTTTCAGCAAAAAAAATTGAAATGTGTGGAGATTCTGCTTTATTTATCTTACTTAAAATTGCTGAAAAATATCCTGATTATGAAGTTAAAATTTTAAATTATGCAAATTCAGGTGATACAAGTGGAGAAAAAAGTAAAGTTGTTGGGTATGGAAGTGCGGTTGTATTAAGAAAAGAAAAAAAAGGAGGTAATATGTTGACAAAGGAACAAAAAATTTTACTGCTCAAAATAGCAAGAGAGACACTTGAAAACTATCTATTAGGGAAGAAACTTCCAGAAATAAAAGTTGATGACCCTGTTTTAATTGAAAAGAGAGGAGTATTTGTAACTTTAAAGAAAAAAGGAGAGTTGAGAGGATGTATTGGATATATAGAAGGAGTTGAACCACTTTATCTTGCTGTAAGGACTATGGCAATCAATTCAGCAGTAAAAGACCCAAGATTTCAGCCAGTTGTTTTTGAAGAATTAAAAGATATAGAAATTGAAATCTCTGTTTTAACAGTTCCAAAAAGAGTAAAAAGTGCAGATGAAATTGTTCTTGGAAGAGATGGAGTTATAGTAAAAAGAGGATTTAATCAAGGTGTATTTTTACCTCAGGTTGCAGAAGAAACTGGCTGGACAAAAGAAGAATTTTTAAGTTATCTATGTTTACATAAAGCAGGTTTACCACAAGATGCATGGAAAGATCCGAAAACAGAACTTTATATATTTCAGGCAGAAGTTTTTAGTGAAATCGAATTTAAATAACCTTAGTCCCACCTCGTAGGTGTCCAGTGGTAATTGAGGATAATCAAGGGATTTCAAAGGGAGAACTTGTGGGAAGGAAAATAACTATTGACAGAGAAAAAATTGTAGGTAAAATATAAGAAGATTTGGGGTGCCTTTATGGCTTAATAGGGAAGTGCTGTAGTCCAAAAATGGATGATCAGCCACTCCCCCGGAGCTGTGAGGGCAGACGAAAGGCAAAAATACCACTGGTAGCATTTGCTACTGGGAAGGTAGCCAAGTAGGATGAAGCCCAAGTCAGAAGACCTGCCCCAAATTGTGGTGAAGTTTCTTTCTGCGAGGGCAGAAAGAAATGGCAAAGTAAAACGGGTGCGCCCGCCACAAAAAAGTGGCGGGTTTTTTATTTTAGAAAGGAGGTGATAAAAAAATGAGCAGAGGAATTAAAAATTGAATATAAAAATTAAATCAAAAAATTTCTAAAATTAAAAAAAGGAGGAAGAAATGAAAAAATTAAAAAGTTTTGGGTTCACATTGATAGAGTTGCTTGTTGTAGTTGCGATAATTGGTATTCTCGCAGCAATGCTTATGCCAGCACTTGCAAAGGCAAGAGAGAAAGCAAGACAGGCAACCTGTATGAATAATTTAAAACAACTATCACTTGCCTTTTTAATGTATGTTCAGGATAATGATGATTATTTCCCGCCAACATATTATCTAACCTTTACATCTGAAATTGGATGGGATTTTGCAACAGATAACTGGTGGGTAACTTATAGACCAGGAATTATTGGAAGTTATTTGACAAAGGGAATTTTTGAATGTCCAACTGCTAAAAAAATTATAAAATCATATGATAGACCATTTACAGGTTATGCCTATAATGCAACATATATAGGCGGAGGATATTCAGTGTGGGGGCCTGAGGCAAAACCACCAACAAAACTTTCAAGAATTAAAAAGCCATCTGAAACAGTATTATTATGTGATAGTGCTATATGGTCATCTTTTTCAAATGATACAATAGGGAATAATTATTTAAGAGCACCTTCTGACCCTTATCATTGGTCACCAAATGTTCATTTCAGGCATAATGGGATTGCAAATGTTGCTTTCTGTGATGGTCATGTTGAGGGAATAAAAACAAAATTTAATATAGATACTCATAATTCTTCATTAGGTGATTTATCCCCAGATGATAGTTTATATGACCTTGAATAAAAATGGGAAAAATAATTTTTATAACAGGACCGGTAAGAAGTGGTAAGAGTAGATTTGCAGTTAAGATTGCTAAGGAAAAATTTAAAAATGTTGTATTTATTGCAACTGGAAAACCAATTGATGATGAGATGAAAGAGAGAATAAAAAAGCATAAAGAATCAAGACCAAAAGAATGGAAGACAATTGAAGAAGAGATTGATATAGAAAACTTTATAAAAAATGGTAATGCCTATATTATTGATTGTTTAACTACATGGATAACAAATCTTATTGTAAATGGATATAAAGAAAAAGAGATTATAAGGAAGGTAGAAAAATTGATTGAAAATATAAGAAAGACAAATTCTTCAGCAATAATTATTTCAAATGAAGTTGGTTGGGGAATAGTTCCAGAAAATAAACTTGCAAGGGATTTTAGAGATATAATTGGAAATATTCATCAGATTATAGTTGAAAAGAGTGATATTTTTTATTTAATTGTTGCAGGTGTTCCTTTAAAATTAAAAGGTGGTGAAATTGAATAAAATTAAAGAAGTTGTTGCGGGAATTGAAGAATTAAATAAAAATATTGGAGAAAAAATACAAGAAAAACTTGATAATTTAACAAAACCAAAGGATAGTTTAGGTAAACTTGAACAACTTGCAAAAAAAATTGGTATTATAAAAAATACCCTTACTCCAAAGATTGAGAAAAAATATATTTTTGTTTTTGCCTCTGACCATGGAGTTGTAGAAGAAAATATTAGTGCATATCCTCAAGAAGTTACAGAACAGATGGTTTATAATTTTCTTTCAGGTGGAGCAGGAATAAATGTTTTGGCAAGGCAGATAAATGCAGAAGTAATTGTTGTTGATATTGGTGTTAAGGCAAAAATAATTACAGAAAACAAAAATTTTATTGATAAAAAAATTAACTTTGGCACTAAAAATATGAAAAAAACTTTTGCTATGACAAGGCAAGAAGCGATTAAATCAATTGAAACAGGGATTGAAATTGTTGAAAATATGAAAGAAAAAATTGATATAGTTGGAGTTGGAGATATGGGAATAGGAAATACAACACCTTCAAGTGCAGTCACTTCTGTATTAACAAACAAAAAGGTTGAAGAATGTACTGGAAGAGGGACAGGGATTGATGAGGAAACATATAAAAGAAAAATAGATGTTATTAAAGAAGCAATAGCAATAAATAAACCAAATAGAAATGACCCTATAGATGTTTTATCAAAAGTTGGTGGTTTTGAGATAGGTGGAATAGCAGGCGTAATCTTAGGATGTGCAAAAAATAGAATACCAGTTGTAATTGATGGTTTTATATCATCAACAGGTGCTTTAATTGCTTATAAAATAAGTGAAAAAGTCGCTGACTATATTATTCCATCACATATTTCTGTAGAAAAAGGGCATA
>JAMWCJ010000067.1:0-5788 GCA_023818645.1 Candidatus Omnitrophota bacterium
CTCCTTATTTCATAACCGACCCTGAAAGAATGGAATGTGTTCTTGAAGATGCTTACATTTTGATTCATGATAAAAAAATTTCATCAGTAAAAGATATTCTTCCATTACTTGAAAAAATTGCTCAAGCGGGTAGACCTTTGTTAATAATTGCAGAAGAAGTTGAAGGTGAAGCACTTGCAACTTTAGTTGTAAATAAATTAAGAGGAACATTACAGTGTTGTGCAGTAAAAGCACCTGGATTTGGAGAAAGAAGAAAAGCAATGCTTGAAGATATAGCTATTCTAACAGGTGGCCAGGCAATTATGGAAGAACTTGGGCTTAAACTTGAAAATGTTGACCTTTCAATGCTTGGAAGAGCAAAAAGAGTTATAGTAGACAAGGAAAATACAACAATTGTTGAAGGTGCTGGTTCTGCATCAAAAATACAAGGAAGAATTAATCAGATAAAGAGTGAAATAGAAAAAACAACTTCTGATTATGATAGAGAAAAATTACAGGAACGCCTTGCAAAACTTGCTGGTGGAGTTGCAGTTATTAATGTTGGTGCACCTACTGAAACAGATATGAAAGAAAGGAAAGCAAGAGTTGAGGATGCTTTAAGTGCAACAAGAGCAGCAGTAGAAGAAGGAGTTGTTCCAGGAGGAGGAGTTGCTTTAATAAGATGTCAGGAAGAGATAGATAAGTTAAAATTTGATGACCCTGATGAAAAAACAGGAGCAATTATAGTTAAAAAGGCACTTGAAGCACCATTAAGACAGATTGCAGAAAATTCAGGACTTGATGGAGCAGTTGTTGTTCAGAAAGTAAAAGAAAATGATAATCCAAACTTTGGATTTAATGCTGAAAAGGATGATTTTGAAGACCTTGTAAAAGCAGGAATTATTGACCCAACGAAAGTTGTAAGGAGTGCTCTTGAAAATGCTGCAAGTATGGCTGCGTTACTTCTAACAACCGAATCCTTGATTACAGAAATACCAGAAAAGAAAGAGAAAACACCAGCAGGCCCACCTCCTTATCCTGAATATTGATAGAAGGATAGCCCGCCACGATGTGTGGCGGGCTTTTTAATTTTAATATGAAGAGGTATCATTTATATGTTGAAGGAATAGTTCAAGGAGTTGGATTTAGATGGTATGCAAGAAGAATTGGGAATTCAGTTAAGATCAATGGCTGGGTTAAAAATTTACCTGATGGAAGGGTTGAAATTGTAATTGAAGGAGAAGAGGAAAAATTAGAAGAATTTTTACAGGAGTTAAAAGAGGGTTATCTTGGAGAGAACATAAAAAAGATAGAAAAATTTGAAGAAGAGTATACAGGCGAATTTAAAAGTTTTGAAATAAGATTTTAAATGAAAGATTATAAAGATTTGGCAAAAACAGGTTTAGACGCAGAACTTCCAAAAATTGAATCTTTTGAAAATCAATTCCCTTCCTATACTATAACAATTATAATTCCAGAATATACCTCTTTATGTCCTAAAACAGGTCAACCAGATTTTGGAACAATAACAATTGAATATGAACCAGACAAATATGTTATTGAATTAAAGTCATTGAAACTTTATATTCAGGCATATAGAAACCTTGGAATTTTTTATGAGAACGCAGTCAATAGAATTTTAAAAGATATAGTTAAAGCAATAAAACCAAAATGGATAAAAGTAAAAGGTGAATTCAATCCAAGAGGAGGTATAAAATCAATAATTGAAGTTAAATATCCATAAAAAATCTATGAATAAAAATTATAAATTGCCAAGAAAAATAATTGTAGGAACTGTTATTCAAAACTTTTGGACTGAGTATCCTGGTATTGAAAAAAGATTAGAAGAATTGTCCGAAATAATAGAACAGATCAATCTAAAATCCATTGAAAAGTACAATCGGAATGTGGATATAGTTTGTTTTCCTGAGTGTGCTGTTACTGCTGGGAAAAAAGGGAAGTCCTTTGAGAAAGCATTACCATTTGAAGGGATAATTAGAGAAACATTTTCTTATCTTGCACAAAGATTTAGAAGCTATATAATTGTTCCTATGGATTTAATGGAAAATGGAGAAAGGAAAAAATGTTATAATGCCTGCATATTAATTGATAGAAACGGTAAAGTAATGGGTATTTACAAAAAATTATATCCAGCAGTTGTTTTTGGAACAAATGATATGGAAGGTGGCATTCATCCTGGAAAAGAAGTGACTGTATTTGAATGTGACTTTGGGAAAATAGGGATTCAGATATGTTTTGATATGGAATTTGATTATGGATGGAAGGAAATGGCTAAAAAAGGTGTAGAAATTGTTTTCTGGCCAACTCAATCTCCCCAAACCGCTTATCCTGCATGTAGAGCTATGAAATATAGAATTTATATAGTTTCAAGTACATGGAGAAACAATGCAGCAATTTTTGAACCAACAGGAAAAATACTTGCTCAAATAAGAGAACCAGAAAAAATACTTGTAGAAGAAATTGACTTAAGTTATGTTATTTTATCTTGGGCTCCACAATTAAAAAATGGAAAAGCTCTGAAAGAAAAATTTGGAGATAAAATAGGATTTAGATATTATGAAGATGAAGACTGTGGAATCTTTTGGTCAAATGATCCTTCTATACCAGTAGAAAAAATGGTAGAAGAAATTGGATTAGGTGACTGGTACAAAGAAAAAAGACGCCTAATCAGATTTTTCAATAAAGTAAGAAAAGAGTCAAAATGAAGAGTTTTAAAAAATCTTTTTTATGTCTAAAGATGGTAATATTTTTAGGAGGAGTAATTTATATGAAAGCAACTTCTCAAACTATTATAAATCGTGTGGATGAGTGGCTTAAAAAATGGGAAACTTATATAACTAATGTGAGCAAAGCAAGATATTGTGAAAAGGAAAATGGAGAGGAAATAGGATGGTTAATAAGTCCTTTTTTAAATGGTTTTTATTACGGATATATGGCAACAGAAGATATAAAATGGATTGAATACCTTATTGATTGTGCAGATTCATGGATTAAAAGAGGAATAAAAGAACCTGATGGATATATTGGATGGCCTAAAAAGGGATCGGGTGGTAGTTATGCTGGTAAATTTTATGCTGATAGTTTATTAGGAGAATCTATGGCTCTTTGCCCTTTAGTTAAGATGTCAAAAGCAATTTTAGAAAATCCTCTATTAAAAGAAAAATATGGAAAAAAAGCAGAAGAATATATAAAACTTGCAGAAACGATTTTTGAAAAATGGGATAAGAGAGGATGCTGGAGAGAAACAGAAAAAGGCGGAGTTTGGGTTGTCCCACCTTTTGGTATAGATGAAACAACAGGAAAATTTACGGAAGGATATGAACTTAAAGATAAAGACGGATTTACTCATCCAGCAAATAAACAAAATCTTATTGCTTTGTATCTTCTTGCTTTATATGATGCTACACAAAAAACAATTTATAAAGATAGAGCAGAAAAGTGGTTTAAAGAGATGAAATCAAGAATAAAGTTAAGAGATGGGAAGTATTATGTATGGAATTACTGGGACCCTGCTGGTCCATGGGATTACAATCCTAATGGTTCTCCTAAACACTGGATAGGAATTCACCCAAATGGAGGTTATTATTCTATTGATGTTGAGGGTATTGTCACTGCTTATGAACATGGAATAGTTTTTACAAAAGAAGATATAGATATTCTTATTAGAACAAACCGTGATTTTATGTGGAACGGAGAAATAGTTGGAGCAAAATTTAAAAGAATAGATGGAGGAAATCCAGACCCAAGATGGCAAAATACACCTGGAGTATTATGGGTTGCTTTAATATTTTATGATGATACTTTGAAAAAAATATTTGAGAATAATCATAAGTTTGATAGTTGGGCTGGTCTTAAATTAACTCCATGGTATTTTACAAAATTGAAAAATTTAAAATAAAAATTAATTTATCTTATATTCACATTCAGGAATTGCCCCTCTTTTTGAAGCAACAAAAGCACCAAGTTTATTTGCGATTTCAATGGTTTTCTCAGGGTTAAAATTTTCAATATATCCCTTTATAAAACCTGCAGAAAAGGCATCTCCTGCTCCAACAGTATCAATAACTTTAACTTTAATCCCTTCTTCTTTATAAAACTTACTTTTCCATAACATTACGGCTCCATTTTCTCCTAAAGTTGTACATATAATTTCAATATTAAATTTTTCTGATAAATTTTTCATTATTTTTTCATAATCTCCTCTGATGTTAAACATCTTTCCAATTTCATTCAGTTCATCATAATTTAATTTAAGGATATCCGAATTTTCCAGTAATTTTTCTATCAATTTTTTTGTATAGAAAGGTTTTCTTAAATTTATGTCACAGAATTTTTTAATTTTATTGAAAATAGAAAACAATTTGAAAAAAGTGTTTCTACTTACTTCATTTCTTAAAGATAATGAGCCAAAGCAAAAAATGTCAATTTTTTCATTCTTTAATTTTTCCATCTTTTCATCATTAAGTGTTATAAAATCCCAAGGAGAAGGATAAACTATTTCAAAAGAAGGAATACCATTTTTCAGATAAACATTTACAATTCCTGTTGATATATTTTCATTAATAATCACAAAATCTTTTGTTAAACTAAATCTATCCATTGTTTCTAAAATCTTTTTTCCCCTTTCGTCATTTCCTATACTTGAAATAAAGATAACATCTATTCCCATTTTCTTTAAATGACAGGAAAGATTAAAAGGAGCACCACCAAGATATTCCTTCCCTTTAATTATATCAAAAAGTACTTCTCCAAAAACAAGAACCTTGCCCATTATTTTAAAAGATACTTAGCAAAAATGTCTATTTCTATATTAACAAAATCTCCTGTCTTTCTATATTTTAAATTTGTATTTTCAATTGTATAAGGTATTAGATAGATTAAAACATCAGTATTTTCAATCTCAGCAATTGTTAAGGAAATACCGTCAATCCCAATTGAACCTCTTTTTACTACATATTTTCTAAATTTGGCCGGTATTTCTATTTTCATTACAAAAAATTCACTTTCTCTTCTTAATGTTTTTATCTTTGTCTTAAAATCAATATGTCCTGTTAAAAAATGGCCTCCAATTCTATCTCCTAATTTTAATGACCTTTCAAGATTTACATATTCACCCACTTTTATTTCGCCAAGATTTGTCTGATTTTTTGTTTGGGAACTTACAGATACAGAAAATGTTTTATTATCAATTCTTTCAATAGTTAAACATATACCATTTACTGAAATACTATCTCCAATTTTTAAATCTTCAAAGACCTTATTTGCTTCAATTAAAATTTCAAACCCAGTCCCTTTACTTTTTTTTTCTTTAATTTTCCCAACTTCTTCAATTATCCCAGTAAACATAGTAAAAATTTTACCATAACTCAAAATAAACTTAAAACATCAAAATTTATATAAATTCTATTTTGGAAGCGTCTTATAGAAATTGTTGTTATTTATAATTGAGGGGAGATATATTTTATTTCTTTATCATTTCTTTTATAAGTTCTCTTGTTTTTTCACCTTCAGCATATATTAAACTGCCTATAAATTTCAGAGTGTTATCCATCTTTAACATCGTTTCTTCATGTTCCTTTCTCATTCTTTCCAAAATTTCTTGCGTCCTTCTATTACCTTCTTCTATCATTTCTTGCGTCCTTTTATTACCTTCTTCTATCATTTCTTGCGTCCTTCTATTACCTTCTTCTATCATTTGTTGAGTCCTTCTATTGCCTTCTTCCATCATTTCTTGAGCCCTTCTATTGCCTTCTTCTATCATTTCTTGAGCTCTTTTATTACCTTCTTC
>JAMWCJ010000067.1:5888-9002 GCA_023818645.1 Candidatus Omnitrophota bacterium
TATTACCTTCTTCCATCATTTCTTGAGCCCTTCTATTACCTTCTTCTATCATTTGTTGAGTCCTTCTATTGCCTTCTTCTATCATTTCTTGAGTCCTTTTATTCACATCTTCTATTATTTTTTGAGTTCTTTTGTCACCTTCTTCTATTATTTTTTTTGCCCTTTCATCTTCACTTTTAACTAAAATATTTGTATTTCTTGTTAGAACAAGAGCCATCATTATACTACTTAATCCTAATAAAACACTTAAAAAACCAAGTATCATTTCCATTTTAACTCCTTTTTTAATTTTACCTTATTTTAAATATTTAATCAATACGAAAAAATCTACCTTTGATCAGTAAGTCATTTTCAATCCTTTCAATTGTAATTTTTTCAATTTCCATGGCTTCCTTCCCTATATCTATTTTGTTTTCCCCTCCAAAAACAGATATTGAGTTTTCACCACCAAGAATTTTATTTCCAATAAATGCCCATATTTCATCAAAAAGTTTATTTTCAAAGAATTCTGTTAAAGTATATTTTCCACCCTCAACCATAATTATCCCTATGTTTTTTTCAATTAATAGTTTTTCAAGTAATACCTTTAAATCAAATTTACCATTTTCGTAATATACCTTAATATAATCAAAATTTGGCTTAACTTTATATTTTTCTATTTCTTCTTCACCAATTTTTTCATCAAAGACAATCAGAACTTTTGCTTTCTCATTTTTCCAAATATTACTTTCAAGTGGTGTTTTCCCTTTTGCATCAAGTATAATTTTGTAATATCTTTTTCTTTTAATAATATCCTTTTTAGTTTGAAACTCATCAGCAATATAATCAAGAAAGGGATTATCCACTAAAATTGTATTTATACCAACTAAAATTCCATCAAATTCAAATCTTTTTCTTTTTAAGTACTCTCTTGCTTTTTCTGTAGTTATCCATTTTGAAGAACCAGTATATGTGGCTATCTTTCCATCAATTGTTTGTGCCCATTTTAATATTATATATGGTCTTTTTTTTGTAATATTTGTTATATAAAATCTATTAAACTCTTCTGCCTCTTCTTCAAAAAATCCATGTCTAACCTTTATTCCATTTTCTTCAAGCATTTTAAATCCATTTCCATTTACAAGAGGATTTGGGTCTTTTATACAGGCAATAACTTCTTTTATACCACTCTTTATAATTGCTTCTGTACATGGAGGTGTTTTCCCCCAGTGACAACAAGGTTCAAGATTTACATATAAAGTTGCTCCTTTTGCTTTATTTTTTGCTTTATTTAATGCTTCTATTTCTGCATGAGGTAGCCCAAATGCCTTATGATATCCTTCTCCTATAATTCTTTCTCCTTTTGCTATAATTGCTCCTACAAGTGGATTTGGACTTACAAGGCCTTTACCTTTTTCAGCAAGTTTAAAACATTTTTTTAGAAATTTTTTATATTCAACCATTTATATTTTTACAACAATTTTAAGGGCTTCACCATTTTTTATTTTTTTTATCCCCTCAACTATATTTTCAATAGGTATCACATCTGTTATAAATTTTTTAGCATCTACTTTGCCTGAAGAAATATAATCTCCTGCTTTTATATAGTCATTCCTATTTGAAGCAAAGGCACCAAAAACAGAGATTTCTTTATAATGAATAATATTTGAATCAATCTGAATTATTGAATCATCTTTTGGAAGTCCACCAAAAAAACTTATTCTTCCTTTTGAACCAATTATTTCAAAAGAATCAATCTGTGCTTTTTTTGCAGGACATGCAGTAATAATAATATCTGCTCCAAACCCATCTGTAATCTTCATTATCTCATCTTTTAAATTTATTTTATTTAAATCCCATAAAATTATATCAGGGAAATTTTTACCAAATTTAACCAATCTTTCATATGCAGGGTCAACAATAACAACCTTTTCACAGCCAATCGCTTTTGCCAAAACTGCATGCATAAAACCAATAGGACCACCACCAAAAATCAAAACAAAATCCTCTTTTTTTATATTCAGATAATTCTGACCATTTATACAGCAGGAAAGTGGTTCAATTATTGTTGCTTCAAGTAAAGATATATTAGTAGGTAATTTCAAAACTGCCTTCTGTCTAACAGCATCTTCAGGAACTATTAAATATTCAGCAAATCCACCTTTATAATAATAACCAATTGCCTTTGTATCAGGACATAAATTGTAAAAACCTTTTTGACACATTTTACATTTACCACATCCAATTGAAGTAACAACTGTAACTTTATCTCCAATTTTTAAATCTGGATACTCAACATTTTCACCTATTTCTGCAACTATTCCTGTAATTTCATGTCCAATTATTGCTGGTGGTATAACCTTTTTATGCCCTGAATAAAAAATCCTCACATCGGTTCCACATATCGCACAATATTCAACCTT
Organism: Candidatus Omnitrophota bacterium; assembly: GCA_023818645.1. Taxonomy (GTDB): domain Bacteria; phylum Ratteibacteria; class UBA8468; order B48-G9; family JAFGKM01; genus JAMWDI01. Next base: position 8,291 of record JAMWCJ010000067.1, read on the forward strand.
TATCTTTATTTCATTCTTACCACAAGTCGGTTCTTCAATCTGTTCAACTCTTATATCTTCTATCCCATAAAAAATTGCTGCTTTCATATTTTTTCCTTTTTTCATTTCTTTTCAATTACTATTTTTTCTCCACTTTTTATATTATCAAGGATTTTAATATCAGATTTTATTCTTCCAATAATCTCTACGGAACTGGCTGGAATTATTTTATCTCCTTTACTTATAGGAGTTGGCCCAAAAAATAAGCACATACAATTTCCATCAGGCCAATATCCAATATCTCCTTTTTCAACTTCATTTTTTGGATTTTGGATAGAACTTTTAACAGGAATTTCAAAATATATCTCCTTTCCCCACAATCTTGCTTTTGAATTAATTGGTAATTTTTCAATTATTTTTTTACCAATTTCTGTTTCAAATATTTCAACTTCTATCTCTGAATTTTCAAACTTTATTTTTACTTCCATAATTTTCCTCCTAGTTAAATTTGGTTAAAAATATATTATTATATAAATTAGTTTCTTTGAAAATTAAATTTTTTAAAAACAAGGGAGAGGAAAACAACATTTTTCCTGGGCAATAAAGCCCGTAAAGGAGTTTGTTTTCTCTTGCTTTTGGCCCGTATAAGTTGATTGGGAAATTTTCCTCCGTCTTACCCAGGCACTTGGGATAAAAGGGATTTCCTCTCCCAAAACAAAAGGAGGTGATATTA
>JAMWCJ010000068.1 GCA_023818645.1 Candidatus Omnitrophota bacterium
TTTTAAAGCATATTTCGTTTAAATTCCTCTTTGGCAGATTGAAACCGTAGAAATTTTATAATAAAATTAAGGAATATGTCAAATTTTTTATCAATTTTTGCGTCAAACCACTACCTCTGCATTCTATTAATTATCAATCTGCCACAAATTCAACAAGTTTTCAAAGAACGATCTTTAATATATTATAATACATTTTTTGTTTTATCAGGTAAATTACTTAAAATTTTTCTTGTAAACTTCACACCATCTGGTAGAATATAAAAAATTACACTATCTCTGTCAGCATCAATTACTTTCATAACATCGTTTTCCATCCTATATATCTGACTTTCTGTTAATTCTCCTTCAAAAACAGATTTTTGAATATGTGTGAGATATTTTCTTCCAATCTTTTTAACTTTATTTAATCTTTTTTGGTCTTTTTTTTCTTTTAATTCTATATCGTATATAAATATCACTTTCATTTTACCACCAGACCTTTAGTGGTTGATATTCTTTCTCTCCGAGCAAATGTTTTATTAATTTGTAAAGTTCAAGTTTTATTAATGTTTTATATTTAACCTTTTTCCTTAATTTTCTATGTAAAACAGTTGTTTCAAGTTGTTTATCAAATTCTTCAATGAAAACTTTTCTCCCCTCTTCATTTAAATAAACACCTTGCATTTCCTTCACAAAATTATCCTCTTTAATTATTTTCAAATCAATAAGTTTTATAATCAGTTTATCAGACAAAATAGGTTTAAAGATTTCTGAAACATCAAGTGCTAAGGAATATCGCCTTTCACCTGGTTCATGCAAAAAACTTATAAATGGACTTAATGGTGTAAGATAAATTTCTTTCAATATTATGCTATAAACAAGAGAATTTCCAAAAGAGATAAGAGCATTTAGAGGATTTTTTGGTGGCTGAATACTCCTTTCTTCAAAATTCCAACCGGTTAATTTTTCAAAACACCCATAGTATATTTTCCTTACCTGTGCTTCTAATGACATAAGTTTTGGAATACTATCTACACTTTCTATTAGATTTTCGCATTCAACTACTTTATCTTCTTCACTTTTTAAATTACCTTTCTTCTGTAAATTCCTTTTTATATTATGAATTGCTCCCTCTATAAATTTCTTTGCAAGAACTAACCTTTTAGAAAATTCTAAATAATGTTTTACCTGTTCAACAATTAAAGTCCCTGAAATATTTGTTTCTCTCGGATAGAAAGTTCCTGAATACCATCCGTAATAATTAAAGATATGTAAACAAATATTATTCTGACCTATGAAATTTAAAAACTTATTATTAAAATCAACTTCTCCAAAAACAAATATCTGTTCAACATTTTCAACAGGAATAAATTTCTTTTCATTTTCAGAAGTTTCAAAAACAATTGTATTTTCTTTTCTTCTTAAAACACCATTTGAAAAAATATAATATGTTTTCATATGTAACAAAGTTCAAAATAGGCGCATTTTCTACAATATGGTTTATTTATGACTTCTGGCGGTTTTTCCTGATTTATAATTTCTTTTATTTTTAATAATGCCTGCTCAATTTTTATTGTGTCTGTTTCTTCATATTCAACATTAAGTTTTTTAAAAATTTTAGGATAATGAATAACACCACGAAAACAATTCAATCCCAGATTCTTTAACCTGTAGATATAATATTTAACCTGCCAGATATGACTTTCTTCAAGTTTTTTTGATTTTTTAACTTCATGGACAATTATTTCATTATCTACTTTAAGAAAATCAATTTTTAATGTGTCTCCTATTGAAATTTCCTTAAATTTTTCTCTCTTAAAACTTTCCTCAGAGATAAGTTTCCCAATTAAAACACTATCTGAAAAACTTTCCATTTCTATATGATGAGAAAAAAGCCAAAGTTTTCTTTTACAGACAATGTAATAAGCAACCTGTGTTCCAGTAATCTTAGATTCAAAAAGGTCAATCATAGGTCCTGTGCCATAATCACATTTTCAAGGTTACTATATTCAGAAATGCTATAATATTGAACCACCAATTTTGTTGCAAAATTGTTTATAAACTGAACAGTATTACAAATCATTTGACCTCTCGTTTCTTTTCAACGCTTAAGAATAAATAATTCTCTAAAAATTTGATTCTATTTTTGTTAAGGTATTTCCATTTATAAAATTACTTCGTTTTTAGTGCCCTCTTTAACTATAGCACCCTTCTCGCTATCATATTCAACATTTTCAAATAGATAAATCCCTTCAAAAGTTTGGAAAAGCCATTTGCGAAGCGCTGACTTGATTTCTTTGTTATTATTATCTTTTATTAATTTCTCCACTTCAAATATCAAATTTGATTTTTCAATCTTTTCATCTGGATATAAATGCACCAGCCAATTAGACAAACTCTTAAATACTGTATGATTTATCTTCCTCCTCTCATCTTTATATTCTATTAATTTCTTTCTCATTTTTTCTTTGAGTTCTTTTCTTGTTCCCGCCTCGCTATTCTTCCATTCATTTTTCCATTTTTTAAAGAAATTAGAGTAATCAATAATTAAATCATACATCTGTTTTATTTGAGCCTCTATTTCCTCCTGGAAATTTACTTTTTTATTTTCTGGAATTCCTGAAATTTGAATGATGTTTCTGAATATATCTTGCGCTTTTTTTCTCGAATCCACTGAAAAAAAGGAATCAAGAATTTCAAGCATCTCTTCAAATTTACTGAAGTATGTTTCTATTTTTTCAAGTTCTTCATAAAATTGCTCAATTATTTTTATCTTTCCACCTTCATCTAAAATCTTTTTATTTTTACTTTTAAGTAATTCATAGGTTTTTCGTAATACATCCGCGCGATAAACCGAACCGACTCCGGAAACATTTTCTACTTTGTCACTATCTAACCTCCCGCAGACATAGATGTTAGGTTCCGCTTCTGAGTATTCATAATTCTCTCTGAATCTCCTTAAAACTCTACCCATTCTCTGAAAAAGGGCATCAAGAGGAGCGAGTTCAGTAAATAGAATATCATAATCTATATCAAGAGAAACTTCTGCAACCTGGGTAGCAATTAAGATATCCGGATAAAGTTTATTTTCGCTTTCAAAAATTTCTTCTTTTTCTTTTCTATCCTGCATAGTAAATTGAGAATGAATAAGTAACACTTCTCTGCTTTTAAAATTATCTTTTAATTTTTCATAAACTTCTTTTGCCGCTTTTATAGTATTTAGAATAATAAGAACTTTCTTGCCTTTTTCAACAAACTTTTTAATTTTATCTCCTACTTCTTCATTGAACATATATTCGTGGTTTTTATCATCATTGATTACAATGCCATTTTCTAATAATTCAATCTTATGTTTTTTTAAATTTTTCGGGAAAAATTCCCTTTCTTCAAAATATATCCCCCTTTCTTTCATTTTATTCCTGTAAAACTCAGGAAGCGTCGCACTCATTATGCAAAATTTTGCTCCCAGTTTAGTAACTTCTTCCAGAGTTTTTATAATTATCGCAGCAATTCTTGGGTCATAAAGTTGAATTTCATCTAAAACTATATAGGAATACGCAAGCGTTGCAAAAATCTTCTCATATCCAGGGTATTTTAAACCTGCTACGAAAAACTGGTCAGCAGTGGCAACAATAACCGGATAAGACAAATTTCTTGCAAGGTCGTAAGAAATAAAACTTTCTGAAATATTTTCGTCCCTTGACTGGTCTTTTATATCTTCAAGATAGAATAATGCATCACTGTGTAAAAGTCCAATTTTGTCATCACCAAAAATATTCCTCAGTCTTTTCCACATTGCATTTACAGCCGTTCTTATAGGAAGAACATAAATAAGTTTCTTACCGCTTGACCATAATAGAGCAAACTCGGTCTTTCCAATACCTGTTGTCGCTTTTAGGAAGATATTGTTGTTCTCTACACCTTTTATTTTTTCTAATTGCCAGATGTCTTTATCTTTTATCTCAATTTTACATTTCTCCTTTGCCCTTCTTTTTATTTCATTCTTCACTTTATCTTCTACTTTGATGGATTGTAAGGGGTCAATTTCTATTCCATTCTGAATATTTGAAGATGCAAAATGGTCTGCTCTATGGAGGAAGCCTTTCAAAAGTATAAAGAAATTTTTTTGTTTCTTTGATAAATCTTGCTCCAATTCTTTAATCAGAAAAGCCAGATTATCTGGAGGTATTAATAATTTGTTATAATGAGAACCAAAATCTATTGCAATTTCACTGTCAATGGCTTTTAACTCATCTATGAATTCATTGCAGTTTTTTAATTCCTCAACGGTTTTCTCTACAAGTCTCCATTTATTCAGGAATTTTTGGGCATAATTTTCTCGCCAGTGATGGAAAGCAACCGCGGAAAGCACAATCTTTAAGAATTCTCGCCAATTAAAGCCCAGGAAACCAGCAAGATTTTTGAAGTTTTTAATCTTCTCTTTGTTGAAAAAAGCAGGTGAAAGAAATGAATGGGGCACATCAGGAAAGTTCATTACATCAGTGTATGGAAAATCGGGATTATGAACTGTATTTTGAAACCTGGGCGAAATTTTTCCCATATCATGGTATGTAGCTACGAGCTCAAGGAGTATTAAAAATTCGCTTTTTCTATTTGTATCACTTACGATTTCTTTGAACAAACCATCATTAGGTAGATAAAATGAAGTAACATTTTTAATCAAATTTTTGATTTCATTTTTTACTTTCTCAGTATGCTCTTTTAATGTTTCACCGTCACTTTTTGCCCATATTTCCATCTTCTTGCTCCTTTAAGATAAAAAATAATGGTACTTTTTTATCCTGATCGTAAAAAGTTTCTAAAGGAGACAGTTCTTTATTTATTCCAATCTCCTGTGGTTCAGCATAGACACACGAATGAAAATTGAAATCCCTTATCCACCATTTTTTATCCTTTTTCTCCACTTTAACTTTTATTTCCTTCTTTTCATAATATCCGGGAAGATTGTAAATAGGTCCATAAATATCAAAATGTTCTGCAATACTTATCGGTACCCAGGCAGAATAATTTTTAAGTTCATATACTTCCTGCTCATTGACTTCGACGACATTTACTTCTTCAATTACAATCAAATCTTCTGCCCGTCCTAAATAAGGAGTTTCGGCAGGTTTCTCAAAAGCTCTTTTAATACCTTCAAGCACTTCATCTTCGCTTTTCCAATTTAGTTTTTCTTTTAGTTCACTCTTTGTTTCATTTAAGTATTTGTTGAAATCAATTCGCAGGTATAAGAGCAAATCTATATCAATTAAAAGTTGAATTCTCCCCGGTATCTGTTTGAATTTAATGCCTTTAAGTGGAGAAACAGATGAAGTAAAGAGTATATTTCTGTCTCCTTTAATCTGTGGAGATAAGAGCCATTGATAATCCCAGCCAATACCACCATATCTTCCTAAAATCGCCACATCCATACCTTTTATTGTTTCACCTTCATCTTTATAAGTTTCTCCCGGTTTCATCCCAAGAACCATATGAACAAGTCCAAGAACAGCAGAGGGGGGAGGGAGAGGATAAGAATGCCTTACCTGCATTGAATAATGTGGTCGATAATTTGCAAATGACTGATAAAGTTTAATTTTCAATGTATTCATTTTGATCTATAGCTTTAAGTGTTTCTTGAATTCATCCGATTTTACATATTTTATAAGTTCATCGATTGCTTCCAGTGGGGTTTTCCAATCATTATCAAATTCATACCCATTTTCAAATTTTTCTTTCACAATTCCTTTAATAATATCATGCTCTTGATTTTGATTTGCCTTTCCTTGCTTTGCCTGATCTTGGTTTTGATCTGGTTTTATCATTCTTGCATCCTCAAGAAGGCGCCATGAATAGTCTATTAGACCTTTATTCAATCTTCTTGAGGTATTTGAAATGAGTTCGACTAAAGGATGAGCAAGAGGAGTTTTTGTGGAAATATGTCCACCTATTACAAATAACGGAGATAAGGAATTTATGTTACCCTGAATTCCTCTTGATAAAGTTTTGATAGCATTGAGAAAATCGGTGATTCTTTTTATTTTTTCCTCTACAGGAAGGTTTATTTCCAATTCAATCTCGTAAGACTTTGCTTTCTGTTTTTCTCCTTTTTTCTTTTTCCCCTCACTTTCTTCCTCTGTTTCTTCCTCCTTTTTAGTGGTCTTCTTCAAAATAATTTTGCCAATCATTTGATTTTCTTGCTTTAAATTATATTCTCCTTCGGTTAGTTCATTTACTATTTTTTTATCTGTAAGATATTTTTCATATCCTTTCAGAAACTCTTTTGCATCTTTTTCTTCTAAAATAATTTTCTTTTCCTTATCATCTATCTTTCCTAACTTATCTAAGTCGATCACAAACGAATATTTATACAAGGAGAAGTGATCTTCAGTCTGCCAAGGATTTGGAATTCCTTCTTCTCCGTATTTAATTGCTCTTTTCACCATTTCATGATTTGCATTGAAGCTCTGGTCAAAACTAAATTTTTCAAGAGAGATTGCAGGGGTTAATTTACAGACAGCAGACCTTATAAATGCATTCTCACCTTTAATTGTGTACATATACCCGAAGAAATCCATTTCTGCATACTCAATTATATTTGCCTTGCTCATATCAAATTGATTTGTTTTTTGTCCTTCTCCCCGCCTCGTAACCTCCGTCTCTTTCCAACCAAACACTTCAATTAAATTTTTTGCAATAGCAAATCTCAAAGCCTGTCTGGACATAAAGGTATGAACAAGCCCATCTCCTCTGTGAAGTTTCTTCAAAGTTTGAATATTTCCACCAACTCCTTCATCTCTGTTTAAGTTCATCCCTTCAAAAACAATTGTTAATGTTATTGCTCCTTTTGACATATTTAACACCTCCTCTTAATAAATCTGTCAAGATTTATTTTTTTCTTTTTTATTTCTTTAAGTTTTTCAAAGAGAATTTAATTTATATTTTATTATACCATTTTATTTTTGCTTTTTAAATTTTTTTATCTTCTAAAAATCCTGATAAAATCCCATAAGCAAGGGATTGAAATTCTGCTACCCCCTTGTCAGGGTCTAAAATTTCTATAAATTTATATGGAATTTCAAGTTGCGCTTGAGCATGAAGTTTTATAATTTCATAAGCAAATTCCGACCTTTGCCCCACCCTTATTAAAGAAAGCAATCTATACCCATATTTCTTGATTCTATCTTCTAAGGATTCTTTTATTACATTAACTCCTATTCTTTCCATCTCATACATTAAATCTCCTGTTCCTTTTTCATCTTTTCCTATAAAGCCGGCAATAAATGAATACGCTATTAGTTTAAATTTTTCCATATCGGTTTTATCGCTGAATAATTCTGATAAATAAACTGGGACTGGCTTTTCAGCAAGGAGATAGAGTTTTAAAATTTCAAAAATAGTCCCCTCCCTATCACCCATCCTTGTTTTTGAAATGATTCTAAAAACATATTTCTTAATTTTTGATTCAACATCTTTTTCTTTTCCTATTTCTTTTCCTTCATTCCAGAAAACTTTTAACGGATTTCCCACCATATCTTCAAAAGACAAGGGTTTATCACTTTTATAGCTTGCAATAAAAGCAAGAACAACTTCCCTAATATTAAGATTTTCCTTTGATTTGATAAATTCACAAAGGGAAGCAAGTTTCCCTGTAAGTTTATTTCTTGTCTCAATCTCAGATAAATACTCCAGTATTCTATTTTTATCCTCTATAAGGGAGGCACTCAATAATTCATATTGTAAATTTCTGTCAAATTTCTCTTTCCACAATTCTTGTCCTTTATTCCAGACTTCAATTAAATCACTTTCTATCATTTCAACCCTCCTTTCTTTTTTATAATCAATTTTAATTTTTTCAAGTTTTGATAAATTAAAAGCAGTTTCTCTGGCTTGAATAGATCTATTTTCCATAAAATCATTTTTAAAGGAAAAATAAGCAAGGTCAACTAAACTTCCTTCTCCACCAGTTAAAAATCTTTTAATTCCTTCTCTCTGGGCATAGACTCCTACTGGATTTTTCTCCTTTTTGACTATTGTAATCTGACCTTTTAAATTTGCAAGGGATTTCCTTACATCTCCCCTAATAATGAGCTCAGCAGAAGTTCTTGACACAGGGAGAGTATAAACTTTTGGTTGTCCGCCTTTCTCGATTTGAATAAATTCAACATTTTGCAAAAGCCATGCCCCTTTTAAAAATTCGTAATTTAAAAGTGCTTCAGAAATTAAAGATTCAAGTCGTTCATTCGGATTTAAAGTTTTATAAGTTTCGCTTCTCTTTAATTTAAGAAGTAAATTGTTTAAATAATAAAGGGCTTTTATTGAAGGAACATTGACGAATTCTGAAAGTTCACTTCGCTGAGAAATAACAAAATTGGATAAAATAAGTATCAATTTGCAGAGACCACAGAAAATCAAATCATTCTGAGAATAAAAAAACCAATTAGGATTTTCATAAAATGGAGTAGGCATAAGGGTGTTATAAACTTTGTCCCAAAAATCGTAAGGAACTTTAAATTCGTCCCTGTAGAACTCATTACCACAATATTTGCATTTTAGAGATTTAGTCCTATTCTTCTTTTTAATTTCCTTTAAAGCATTTTCTACTAACTTATTCCACCAATTCTCCAAATCCTCGTCACTTTTAATCCCCTGTTCAGTGAGTTGTTGAAGGTTCGGAAGTAGTCCTCCAATTTTGGCAAATAGTAAACTTCTTGTATCTTTTGGCTTCTTTTTCAAAAAGGGTTTAAATTTTTTTTCAATAAAAGAAAGAAATTCTTTTTTTACAATTTCAATTTCATTTTTTGTAATATAAAATGGTTCTCTTTCTAAAACTTCTTTGAAGCGACCCTTTTTACTCCCAAACTCCAGCACCCTTAAAAATCCAACAACACCTGCATTATAAAGCCAGTTAGATGGATAGAGGGTAATTTTACTAAGATTGCTCATCCTTAAGCTCCTCTTTTATAATTTTTCCCACAAAATTAATAAATTCTTCAGCTGTACTAATGAGCTC
>JAMWCJ010000069.1 GCA_023818645.1 Candidatus Omnitrophota bacterium
CAAATTCGCCTCTTAAAACACCCCAAACAGCAATATCTCCACCAACTTTCACATTCTCAACAGCGGAAAATGCAGGTGCTATCAAGCAAACTGCAAAAACCGCTATTAAGATTTTTACTATTTTACTTCTCATTTTTACTTCCTCCTTTTCGTTATCTATAACTTATCCTTTTCAGGTCTTTCTTTTTTTCTGTTTATGCCCTTCTTTTTTTACTGATTTTCTGCCTTTTTATTTTTTTTCACCTCCTTTCTCGGCATTTTTAAAAATCAGTTAGAAGTAGCATAAACTTTTTATATTATACCTTCCAATTTTCAAATTGTCAAGTTTTATTATATACACAATTTTTCTATCTGTCAAATTTTATTATGATTTTATTTTAAACATAATTTTTAATTTTGTCAAGTCAAACTTGAAAAATTTTTAATTTTGATTTAGATTTTATAAAGGAGAAAAATGAATCTTGCAATTGACACTGGAAATAAAAGAGTAAAGATTGGTATTTTTAGGGGTCAAAAAGTTTATAAAATTTTAACTCATTTAGTTTTTGAAATTGAAAATTTTAATTTTCCGGATGACTGGAAAAAATTTAAAATTAAAAAATGTGGTATATCTTCTGTTTATCCAGATGTAAATTTATTAATTGAAAAAAAAGTAAAAGAGTTTTTTAAAATTGAACCAGTATTTTTAAATTATAAAAATTGCAACCTTAAGATAAAAATTAAAAATCCTGAAAAAGTTGGTGTTGATAGAATAGTTAATTGTAAAGGTGCCTGTGAAATTTTTGGTTTTCCTGTGATTGTGATTGATATTGGGACTGCAGTAACTATTGATTTTGTCAATAAAGATAAAGTTTTTACTGGTGGTTTTATTTTACCTGGTCCTGAACTATGGGTTGATTCATTGAAAAACACTGCTCTTATAAAAAAAGTGAAAAAAACAAACCTAAAAACTCTTGGAGATGATACTTCATCTGCAATAAACCTTGGTCTTATTTTGGGCCTTTCTGGTGCAATTGAAAAAATTGTTTTTAAAATTATAGAAAAATTCAATGTTTCAAAACTTGTTCTTACAGGTGGATGGTCTGAAAAATTTTCTAAATTTTTGAATTTTGAAAAAGAGATAAGGAAATATTTGACTCTTGAAGGAATAAATTTAATTTTAAATGAATATGAAGATTGAAGGATATCCTGTCTATTATTATGAAGAGGTCACTTCTACAATGGATTTGGCAAAAAATCTTGTCAAAGAAGGCAGAGAAGGGATTATAGTAGCAGAAGTTCAAACAGAAGGTAGAGGAAGATATGGAAGGAAATGGTTATCACCTCGTGGTGGTTTATATTTTTCATTCGTTTTAAAAAAAAGCAAAATAACAGATTTTCTTTCAGAAATAATTTGTTTATGTCTGATAGAAACAATGAAAAATTTTGGTGTTGAAAATTGTAAAATAAAATTTCCAAATGATATAATAGTAAAAGGAAAAAAAATATGTGGGGTTTTAATTGAAAAAGTTGAAAGTTTTTATATAACCGGGATTGGTATAAATGTTAAAAAAAGTAAAGAACTGGAAGAAAATTTTTATATATGTATGGAAGATATAACAGGAAAAAAAAGCGAAGTTAAAGATATTCTTACAATTTTTCTAAAAGAGTTTAGAAGAATTAAAGATTTAGCAGAAAAAGATATAGAGTATGTTGTAAAAAATTGGAGTGAGAACCTTGTAAAATGAGAGAAATCCCTTTAAATTCTTATTTAATTTTTTTATTTTTAATTGCTCTTTCTGCCTTTTTTTCTGCTTCTGAAACTGCTTTTATTTCACTTGGAAAATACCATTATCAGAAATTTCTTGAGATGGATAGAAAAAAAGGAGAAAGATTGAGTTTTTGGTTTGAAAATCCTGAAAAAGTTCTTGTAACTACTCTTGTAGGTAATAATTTTGTTAATATTCTTGCTTCTGTTTTTGCTGCTACTATTTCTTATCAGTATCTTCACAAAGTTATACCCGCTATAATTGCAGGAATTTTGACATTTGTTATTTTAATTTTTGGAGAAATAATTCCTAAGAGTGTCGCAAAAAAATATCCTGAAAAGATTGCTTTTTTTGCATCATATCTATTAAAAATTTTTACTATTGTTTTTTATCCCTTTGTTAAGGTATTCCTTTTCTTCTCAAAAATATTTCTAATAATTTTTAGACAAAAAATTGATACAATAATACCTACTTTAACAGAAGAAGATGTAAAGGCAATGATTACTGCAGGTGAAAAGGAGGGAGTTATAGAAAGAGAAGAAAAAGATATGATACATAGTATATTTGAATTAGGTGATAAGATGGTTAAAGAAATAATGACACCAAGAGTTAATATAGTAGGGGTTGAAGAAAATACATCTCTTGAGGATATAGTAAGAAAGATAAGTGTGTCAGGATATTCAAGGATGCCCGTTTATAGAGAAAACATAGATAAAATTATAGGGATAGTTTATATAAAGGATATAATAGCAAAACAAACTGAAAATTCCTGGAAGCAACTCAAAGCAAAGGATATAATTAGAAATGCTTATTTTGTTCCAGAAACAAAAAAAGTTATTGAATTGTTAAGGGAATTGCAAATGTTAAAGTTACAGATGGCTATTGTTATAGATGAATATGGAGGGACATCTGGGCTTTTAACAATGGAAGATTTAATAGAAGAAATAGTTGGTGAAATTTCGGATGAATTTAAAAAAGATGAAAGGGAATATTTAAAAATAAATATTGATAAGTATCTAATAAAAGGAACTATGGAAATTGAAAAAGTTGAAGAATTACTTAGAATAAAGATACCAGAAGAAATTGATGTTGAGACAATCGCAGGATTTGTTTTAGCCAATTTAGGAAAATTCCCTAAAAAGGGAGAGAATTTTGAATATGAAAACTATAGATTTGTTGTTCAGGATGCAGATGAAAAAATTATAAAATGGGTCAAGGTGGAAAAGATAGAAGGAGAAGAAAATGATAGAAAATCAAATGAGGGATTTCAGGATTAAAAAACTTGAAGAACTTAAAAATTTAAAATTGGAAATTTATGGTAGAAGGTTTTTAAAAACAAATATTTCAGAAGTAAAAGAAGAAGGGAATTTTAAGATTGCTGGAAGAATTATGTCTATTAGAGCACATGGAAATGCTTCTTTTGCTGATATAGTTGATAGCACAGGGAAAATTCAGGTTTATTTCAGGAAGGATATAATTGGAAAAGAAAATTATGAAATTTTTAAAAAGATTGATATAGGAGATATTATTGGATTAGAAGGCGAGGTCTTTAAAACAAAAACTGGAGAAAAAACAATTCTCGTTAAAAATTTCACAATTCTTTCAAAATCTTTGAGACCTTTACCAGAAAAATGGCATGGTTTAAGAGATGTTGAGATAAGGTTCAGAAAAAGGTATCTTGATTTAATAATGAATGAAAGTGTGAAAGATATTTTCAAAAAAAGGGTTGAGATTTTAAGATATATAAGAGAATTTTTAAATAGTAAGGGCTTTGTTGAAGTTGAAACACCAATGATGCATCCAATTCCAGGAGGGGCAGAAGCAAGGCCATTTATAACTTACCATAACTCGCTTGATATTGAACTTTATTTAAGAATTGCACCTGAACTATATTTGAAAAAACTTCTTGTTGGTAATTTTGAAAAGATATATGAAATAAACAGGTCTTTTAGAAATGAAGGTATTTCAACATTACATAACCCGGAATTTACAATGCTTGAATTATATTCTGCATATGGTGATTATGAAGAAATGATTGAAATCACAGAAGGATTGATTTGCTTTTTATCGGATAAAATTTTTGGTTCCAACACTTTTGAATATCAGGGGAAAAAAATAGATTTAACAAGTCCTTGGAAAAAAATAAAATATACTGATATTTTTAAAGAAATAGGGATTAGTAATTTTAGAGATGAAAAGATTGTAGATAAAAAAATTGAAGAATATAATATAGAAATAGAGAATGATGATACAATTTTTGATAAACTTGAGAAAATTTTTAAAAAGAAGATTCAGCCACTACTTATAAATCCGACTTTTATAGTTGGTTACCCAGTTGAAATATCACCTCTTGCTAAAATAGCAAAAGATGACCCAACAATTACAGAAAGATTTGAACTATTTATAGGGGGGATTGAAATTGCAAATGCTTACTCTGAATTGAATGATCCAATAGAACAGTTGAAAAGGTTTGAAGAAAAATTTAAAGATGTAGATGATAAGAAGAAAAAAATTGATTATGATTTTATTGAAGCACTTGAATATGGTATGCCACCAGCAGGAGGACTTGGAATAGGAATTGACCGACTTGTTATGCTTTTCACAAATTCTTGTTCAATAAGAGAAGTTATATTTTTCCCTCTTTTAAAACCAAAAAATGAGTAAAAAAATTTTCAAAGCTGTATCTCTACTTGCAATTGGAACAATTATTTCAAGAATTTTTGGGCTTTTTAGGGAAATTGTAAGTGCAAATTTCTTCGGAACAACAAAGATTTATGATGCATTTTTACTTGCTTTTATGATACCAAATTTTTTTAGAGGACTTCTTGCTGAAGGAGCTCTATCTTCTTCTTTTATACCTGTTTTTACTGAGTATATGTCAGACCATGAAAAGAAAAAAGACCTTAAAAAAATTGTTGATATTACATTTACCCTTTCTTTAATTTTTACTTTTTCCCTTTTTTTAATATTTTTTATTCTAAGTGAAATTGGAATTAAATTCTTGAAATTTGAGAGTAAATGGTATTATGTTTTTTTACTTCTTAAATTTACATTTCCTTATTTAATTTTTATCTCCTTTTCCGCTTTATATACAGGCATACTTAACTCATACAAATCATTTTTTTTACCTTCAATTTCTCCTGTTGTTCTTGATTTTTTTTGGATTTTTTCCTTATTTTCATTAAGTCATATTTTTGGTAATACACCTGAAGAAAGAATATTTTCCTTATGTATTGGAGTTATTTTAGGAGGGATAGGCCAGTATTTTTTACTTATTCCTTTTGCCAGAAAACTTAGTTATCACCCTAAAATTAATTTTAATTTCTCACATCCTGCAATAAAAAAAATGGGTTTTTTGTTTCTTCCTATGATTGTCGGAGTTGCAGTTGGTCCTATAAATTTACTTGTTGATTATTCACTTGCAAATCTTCTTTCAGATGGAATGGTTTCAGGGCTCTGGTATGCAACACGATTATATCAACTTCCTCTTGGTATATTTGGTATTTCAATTTCAAACGCTGTATTACCCTGGTTAAGTGAAAACTTTTCAAAGAAAGAATTTGATAAATTTAAAGAAAATCTTTATTATGCTTTTAAAATTCTATTCTTTACAATTATTCCTTCAACTTTTTTTCTAATTTTATTAAACCAGGAAATAATTACATTCCTTTTTAAAAGAGGAGTTTTTGATTTAAAATCTGTAAAATTGACTGCCTATCCTCTATTTTTCTATTCTTTTGGTCTTATTTTCTATGGGGGTATTTCAATTATGACAAGATGTTTTTACGCATTTAATGATACAAGAACTCCAGTAAAAATCGCTGTTTTTAGTATTGGAACAAATTTTATTCTTGATATAATCTTAATGAAATTTCTTGCTCATGGAGGGATTGCTCTTTCTACTTCACTTGTTGGACTTATAAATTTTTTCTTACTTTTCTATTTTTTTAATAGAAAGTATTTAAAACTTGATTATAAAAGAATTTTGAAAAACTTTGGAATGTCATTTGTATCTTTAATTCCTGTTTTAATTTTTTGGGCAATTTTCAGATGTTTTTACATTGCGAAAGTAAAATTATCTATTTTCTTGTTTTTATCAATTGTTGGCGGATTTATTTTGTACTTTTTTTCATATAGGTTTTTCAATAAAATTATGGAGAAGGAGGAGTTATAATGAAAGGGATTAAATATAGTGGAGATAAACTAAAGCAGATAAAATTTCTACTTGGAGGAATTGGAGCAGGAAATATTTCAATTGAAGGAAGAGGTTGTTTAACTGATTGGGAGATATTTAATAGACCAGGGAAGGGAAAAAGAATGTATAGTAATTTTGTTTCTATTCTGGTTAAAAATAGGAAAGAAACAAAATATAAAATAGTTGCTGGAAAACCTTTCCTTCCTTTTGAAGGTGCTTCTGGTTATCAGAATTTAAATATGGATGGATGTCCTCATTTTGAAAAAGTTGAATTTATAAATTATTTCCCTTTTGCAATTATAAACTTTAAAGATAATAAAATTCCGCTTGAAATTACATTAGAATCTTTTACTCCTTTTATTCCACTTGATTATGAAAATTCATCCTTACCAATAGCAATTTTTAGTTACAGGATAAAAAATATAACAAAAGATAAAATTGATGTCTTTCTTACCTTTTCTCTTATGAATCCGGTTGGAACAGATGGAACTGAAAATTTAAATTCACTTTCAAGTGTAAACTTTGGGAAAAATATTAATATTTATAAAGAACTTGGAAATATTAAAGGACTTTACCTAACATCAAACAAATATGAAAAAGAAAGTCCAAGATATGGCAATATTTCTTTATTTACTGATGCCAAAAATATTTCTTATAAAAGTCAGTGGGAAAAAAGTGGCTGGTGGGATGATTATGAAAATTTCTGGAGAGAGTTTAAAAAAGGCGAATTTGAAATTGTTGAAAGTAAAGAAAGTCCAGATGGTAGAACTTACTGGACAACACTTGGTGTAAAGGAAAAATTAAAATCCAAAGAAGAGAAAATAATAAATTTTTATCTTTCATGGTATTTTCCAAACAGAATAAATTATTGGGGTTTAAATGAAGAAGTAAAAAATAAAATTTTGAAAAATTGGTACTCAAAAAAATTTACTAATTCAATAGAAGTTATTAATTATTATGTTGAAAACAAGAGATATTTAGAGGAAGAAAGTAAAAAATTTGCTGATAATTTTTTTTCACAAAGTTTACCGAAAAGTTTTTTGACAACTATAAGTTCTCAATTGAATACTTTAAGGAGTAATACTTTTTTCATTACAGATGATAGAAATTTTTATGCTTTTGAAGGATGTTCTGATAATTATGGCTGTTGTCCATTAAATTGTACTCATGTCTATAATTATGATTTTACTGTACCTTATCTATTCCCTGATTTTATGAAAAAACAGAGAGAGGTTGACTACCTATATAATACAGACGAAAATGGATATATGGCTTTCAGAACAAATATACCTCTTGGTATAAAATTATGGCAGTTTAAACCAGCAGCAGATGGACAGATGGGGACAATTTTAAAAGTTTATAGAGAATGGAAGATTACAGGTGATAATGAGTTTATAAAAAGGATTTATGATAAACTAAAAAAAACAGTTGAATTTGCATGGGAATACTGGGATAAAAATAAGGATGGTTTAATGGAAGGAGAACAACATAATACTTATGATGTTGAGTTCTATGGGGAAAATCCTTTTACTTCTTTTATTTATCTTGCTTCATTAAAATCTATGTCAGAAATTTCGGAATTTATTGGAGATATTTCTTTTAAAAATAAATGTGAAGAGATTTATGAAAATGGAAGAAAAAAAATAATAGAGAAATTATGGAATGGAGAGTATTTTATTCAGAAATGTAGTGTAAAACCAATTCCAAAATATCAATTTTTAAATGGATGCCTTTCTTCTCAATTGCTTGGTCAATTTTTTGCAGATATTTTAAATCTTGGTTCAATTGTTGAAGAAAAATATATAAAAAAAACTTTAAATTCAATTATTAAATACAACTTTAAAAATCTCTCAGAACATATAAATTTTATGAGAATATATGGACTTGAAGATGAAAAAGGGATTATTGTATGTTCCTTCCCTAAAAATGGTAGACCAGATATTCCTATGCCATATTGTGATGAAGTATTCACAGGAGAGGAATTTGTTGTATCTTCTTTGTTGATTAAAAGAGGAGAGTATAAGAAAGCAAAAGAAATTGTTGATGCAATAGATGATAGATATGATGGTGAAAAAAGAAATCCCTTTTCTCATATTGAATGTGGATATCACTATGGCAGAGGTTTTTCTGCCTTTGGTTTGATTTTATCTCTTGGTGGTTTTTTTGTAGATAATATTAAAAAGGAAATTTATTTTTCCCCTGTTTTTATAAATGATAATTTAAATCTTTTCTTTTCGTCTGGAACTGGTTGGGGCTATTTTAAAGGATTAAAAAAGAAAAAAACAGAAATTTTTGAAATTAAAATTTTAAAAGGGATTGCTAAGTTTCAAAAAATAACTTTCAAAAATGTAACTAAAAAGAAAAAAGTAGATGTTAAAATAAATGGTAAAAAGCAAAAAATTGATTTTGTGATAGTTAAAGATTTAACACAGATATCTTTTGATAATCCCAAAATTTTGAGCGAAAATGAGAAATGCGAGATTTGTTTTACAGGTTAAAGTTCTGGAAGTAGAAACAAAATATGATATAATTTAAAAATTAAAAAGGAGGAATTAAAATGAAAAAACTGGATGGTTTACTTCCAGCAATTGTTATACCTTATAAAGAAAATTTTATAGTTGACGAGGAGGTTTTAAGGAAATATGTTGAATGGATAAGCAAGTTTAATATAAAAGGAATAGTTATAAATAGTGATGCAGGGGAAGGGCATTTTTTAAGTCATGAAGAAAGGAAGAAGAATATAAGGATTATTAAAGAAATTGTAAAAG
>JAMWCJ010000007.1 GCA_023818645.1 Candidatus Omnitrophota bacterium
GACGGAGGAAAATTTCCCAATCAACTTATACGGGATAAAAGGGAGAGAAAACAAACTCCTTTACGGGCTTTATTGCCCAGGAAAAATGTTGTTTTCCTCTCCCTTGTTTTTAAAAAATTTAATTTTCAAAGAAACTAATTTATATAATAATATATTTTTAACCAAATTTAACTAGGAGGGAAAAAATGAATCTTATTTTTATAATGATTGATAGTTTAAGACAGGACCATGTAAGTATTTATAATAAAGGGAAGAAAGTTTTTGAAAATATTGAAAGTTGTAAAACACCAAATATAGATAAGTTTAGTAAAAATTCAGTTATTTTTGACAATGTTTATCCATGCGGCCTTCCAACAATTCCTGTTAGATATGAACTTATGACTGGATTTTATTCATTACCTTATAGACCATGGTGTCCCTTAACTAATTATGACTTAACAATTGCTCAGATACTAAATAGAGAAGGTTATATTTCAGGACTTATTACAGATACATATCATTACAGAAAACACGATATGAATTATCATAGAGGGTTTCATATTTATGAATGGATTAGAGGACAGGAATATGACCCATACAAAGTTCCTATAACAAAGAGAAATCTTGATGACTATTTAAATGAGAATTATCCAGAAGAGTGGAGATGGAGAGTTCTACAATTTCTTGCGAATACAGATGATATGGATGAAAAAAACTGGTTTACAATGCAGGTTGTTGAGAAAAGTGTTGATTTTTTAAAGAATGCAAGAAAGACAAATAAAAGGATATTTTTGTGGATTGATTCTTTTGAACCACATGAACCTTGGGACCCACCTGAAAAATTTGATACTTATACTTCCAAAAATTATAAAGGGAAAAGATTAATTATGCCTATGGGTGGACTTGCTGAAAAATGGGCTACAAAAGAAGAGATTGATTTTATAAGAGGACTTTATGCAGGAGAAGTTAGTTTTGTTGATTATTGTTTTGGATTTTTATTTGATGAACTTGAAAGGATGAATTTTTATGAGGATTCTTTAATTATTTTAACTGCTGACCATGGACATCCACTTTGTGACCATGGAAAATTTTTAAAAGGTTCTGATAGAATGTATAGTGAGTTATTAAAAGTCCCATTTATAATGAAATTCCCAAAAGAACTTTACAAAGGGAAAATTGATGCATTAATTCAGTTCCCTGATGTTTTGCCTACTATATTTGAAATACTTGGCTTTGAAAATAATAATATTCCACTTGCCGGAAAAAGTTTCTTTTCCATAATTAAGGGAGATAAAGATAAACATAGAAATGCTGTAATTTCTGGATACAAAAATGGTATATATAGATGTGTAAGAAATAAAGAATGGAGTTTGATTTTAACACCTGAAGATGAGGTTGACTATCTTTTCAATATCAAAGAAGACCCAAAAGAAACAAAAAATTTAATTGATAAAAACCAAGAAATTGCAAAGGAACTTCTAAAAGAATTTGGAACAGTATTTTTTGAAAAGAAAACAAAAACTATAAAAGGAATACAGGGAGAATATGAACTTTCTTCTGCATCAATAGAATGAAAAAATATAATCTTCTTTTTATTTTAATTGATGACCTTGGATGGAAAGATTTAAGTATATATGGAAGTGAATTTTATGAAACACCTAATTTAGATAAACTTGCTGAAGATGGAATTATATTTACAAATGCTTATGCATCAAGTCCTGTCTGTTCGCCAACAAGAAGTAGTATCCAAACTGGTAAATACCCTGCAAGAATTGGTATAACAAATTATATAGGCGGAAAAGATAGAGGGAAATTAAAACCACCAGAAAACATTGAATATTTACCTTTGGAAGAAAAAACAATTGCAAGTTATCTTAAAGAATTTGGATATAAAACTTACTTTATTGGAAAATGGCATCTTGGAGAAAAACCTTTTTGGCCAGAAAATCATGGATATGATAAAAATATTGGTGGTTGTTCCTGGGGAATGCCAAAATATGGTTATTTTTCTCCTTACAAAATACCAACATTAGAAGATGGACCAGAAGGAGAATATTTAACAGATAGATTAACACAAGAGACAATAAAAATAATAAGAGAAACAGAACAACCATTTTTCTTATTTCTTTCCCATTATGCTGTTCATATACCAATTCAGGTTCCTGAAAGATATGTAGGAAAATATAGAGAAAAAGTAAAAAAACTTGGTCTTGATAAGTTAAATCCATTTATAGAAGGAGAGAATTTCCCATGTGAGCATAAGAAAGATTTAAAAGTTATAAGAAGAATTATTCAATCAGACCCTGTATATGCTGGAATGATAGAAAATCTGGATGAAAATATTGGAAAGATTATAAATGTCTTAAAAGAAACAGGGAAATATGAAAATACTTTAATTATCTTTACTTCTGATAATGGTGGACTTTCAACTGCTGAAGGCTCTCCAACTTGTAATTTACCTTTAAGAGAAGGGAAAGGATGGATTGAACAGGGAGGAATCAGGGTCTCTTTAATAATGAAGATACCTGAAATAAATATTAAAAAATCTGATTTCCCAGTTATTTCAACTGATTTTTATCCAACAATACTTGATATCGTTGGGCTTCCAAAAATTCCTGAACAACATAAAGATGGAATAAGTATTTTACCTGCTTTAAAAGGACAAAATATAAAAAGAAGTTTATTTTTTCACTGGCCTCACTATGGGAACCAGGGTGGAACTCCATCTTCTGCAATTATTTATGATGGCTGGAAACTTGTTTATTCCTATGAATATGAAAAGTATTTACTTTTTAATCTAAATGAGGATATAGAAGAAAAAAAAGACCTTTTAAATAAAAATCCTAAAGAATTTAAAATCCTTAAGGAATTACTTTGGAATTATATTAAAGAGACAAATGCAAAATTACCAGAAAAGAATGGATAAAATTGAATTATTGGTAAAACCGAGTTCCTATTTATGTAATCTTAATTGTTCTTATTGCTTTTATAAAAAAACAAAGTCAATTTATCCACAAGGTAAAATAATGGATTTAAATACTCTTGAGTTTTTTATAAAGAAATTTATGGAATATTCAGAAGGAAAAAATATATATTTTTGCTGGCAGGGCGGTGAACCACTTTTATGTGGAATTAATTTTTATTATAAAATTATTGAATTTCAGAAAAAATATGGTAAAAGTGGACAGTTTGTAGGTAATACTATACAAACAAATGGGATTTTAATAAATAAAGAATGGATTGAATTTTTTTTGAAATATAATATTTTTATTGGAATCAGTTTGGATGGTCCAGAGGAAATTCATAATTTTTACAGAAGATATAAAGATGGAGGGAAAACATATAAAAAAGTAATGGAAGCTATAAATCTCTTAAAAGAAAGTAATGTTCAATTTAATATTTTATCAACAATTGCAGAACATACAGGGAAATACCCTGAAAAAATTTTCAATTTTTTTATCAATAAAAATTTTCAATATTTACAGTTTATTCCTGCAATAGATAGAAAAAACGATAAGATAAGCGATTTCTCTATAACTCCAGAAACTTATAAAGATTTTTTGATTAAGATTTTTGAACTATGGTGGAATGATGGTTCTCCCTTTATATCCATAAGGTTTTTTGATAATATACTTGAAGTTTTATCTGGATTTGAACCATCAAACTGTACACTTAAAAAGAGATGTGGAGAATATCTTGTTATAGAATATAACGGAGATACTTATCCCTGTGATTTTTTTGTTATGCCAGATTTTAAACTTGGAAATATTTTTGAAGATGAACTTGATAAAATATATGAGAAACTGAAAAAATTTGGAGAAATTAAGGAAATTGGGTCAGATAAATGTAAAGAATGTGAATGGAGTTTTATATGTAATAAAGGATGTTTATGGCACAGGTATGTAAAAGAAAATAGTATAAAAGGAGTTGATTATTTTTGCTCATCCTATAAAAAATTCTTTTCATACTCTATTGAAAAGTTTAAAATTATAGTAAGGAATATTTTAAAACTTTAAGATGGGGAAAATTGAAATTATTAAAAATTTCTCTCAAAGTAATGTATGTAATGTTGAAATAGAATATAAGGACTTACCAGTTTTAAGTTTTGCTCCCTCTCCTAAGGGTGGTCCTGAATGCCTGTGGTTTTACTTCAAAGTTAAAGTTCTAAATATAAAAAAAATAAAAATTGTACTTAAACATTCTTATAATATGCTGGGTGGAGGAATGCCAGAAAATCTAAGACCTGTTATAAAATTTAAAAATAGTGAATGGATAAGATTACCACAGCCAGAAATTATAAATTTTGATGATGGTAGAAAATCTGTGATATGGACATTAGATATTAAAAATGATTTATTTGAAGTTGCCTTATGTTATCCTTACGGAAAAAATGAACTTGAAAAACTCTTAAAAGATACAAATGGATACTGGAAGAAAGATGTAATTGGAGTAAGTCAGGAAGAAAGAGAAATTATAAGATTGAGTAATATTTGTAATGATAGAAGTAAAAGGGGAGTATATTTAATATCAAGGCAACATTCTGGAGAAACTCCAGGTAGCTGGGTATTAGATGGTTTTTTGAGATATCTTGCAGAAATTAATTATAAAGATTTAGTTGTGTGGACAGTCCCTCTTTCAAATATTGATGGTGTTGAAAATGGATTTTATGGTAAGGATAATTTCCCCTATGATTTAAATCGCGCTTGGGGTTTACCTCCTATGAGACATGAAACACTTGTTATTCAGAGAGACATTATAAGATGGAGTGAAAGATGCATCCAATTTTTAGCAATTGATTTTCATGCTCCAGGGGCTTGTGAAAAAGACGGTGCTTATTTTTATATATCTAAGATTACTGAAGATAGAAAAATACATGAAATTGAGAAGAAAATCGCTAAAAATATTTCAAAAAAAGTTGGAGATTATATGTCAAAAGATTATGTAAGGTCAATTAATTACAAAAGCAGATGTGAAACTCCTCATTTTACAGATTTTATTAGAAAAAATTTAAAAATACCTTCCATTACACTTGAAACACCTTATAGTATCTGTAATAATATTTTAATGAAAGAAAACGATTACAGAAAAATTGGAAAAAGAATTGCCATATATTTAATAGAGGAAAATGAAAAATGAAATTGGGAACTTTTAAAGAAAAACTTGAAATAAAACAAAGAAGCAGATTAATTGGTTATCCAAACACAGAGATAAGGTTTTGTAGAGGAAGCAAAGGAGACATTGAAGTAAATGGAATAATTTTAAAAGAAGATAAAAAGACAGGGTGTTTAATTTCAATTGATATACTTGGGATAAATCTTTCTTTCACTAATAAAATCAGAGAATGGATTGAGAAAAATTTTAAGATTCCTTTTGATAATATAGTTATTTCTTGTACACATACTCATTCAAGTGGAGCCAGTTTAGAAGGAAGATGGGGAAAGGATGAAATATTCTTAAATGAAATTGAAAATAAAATTAAGATTGGAGTTGAAAAAGGTTTTAATAATTTGCAAAATGTTGAATTTGGAATTTTAAAAACAGAAGTTGATATCTCACATAATAGAAGAGTGGTTATAAATGGAAAAGGTATTAATGAGTGGCAGGATATTGATGGAAAACATATTGGAATTATTGATAAAGAGATAATATGTATTGGTTTTTTCAGGAAAGATGAAACTTTAAAAAGTATACTTATCAATTATTCCTGTCATCCTGTTGTTCTTGGACCTTCCAATTATTACGCCAGTGCCGACTTTGTTGGTTATCTAAGAAATTTTCTGGAAAAAAATCTTAATATTGAAAATGTTGTTTATATAACTGGCGCTTCAGGGAATATAAATCCTAAAATCTGTATAACCGATGATTTTGAAATTGCAAAAAATACAGGTGAAAAAATAGGAAATGAGATTTTAAAAAATATTAACAATTTTGAAAGGTTTTCTGCGAATGAATTTGATTTTGAAAGAAAAAAAGTTGAATTTATAAAGAAAGATAATTCTGGTATTATAGAAACAGAAATCCAGATATTAAAAATAAATAATAAAATTTTCCTAATTACTTTACCAGGAGAACCAGTTGTTGAAATAGGCCTTGAGATTAAAAATTTATCAAAATTTCGAGCAACAATTATTGCTGGCTACACAAATGACTATATTGGATATATAGCAACCAATAAAATACTTTCAGAAGGTGGTCATGAAGCAAATAGTTGTCCAGTGAAAGATGTTGAAGAAAAAATTAAAAAAGAAATTTCGGAATATATAAATGTTAAATCTTGAAACAAATATTGAAATTAAATTTATTCATTTAAGTTTTGAAAGAGGAATAGAATTGCCTCATTTTCATGAAGAAAACCAACTCCTTTTTTTCCTTTCTGGAGAAGGTGTTGAATATATTGAAAATCAAAAATATAGAATAACTCCTGGAACTTTTGTTCTAATTCCTAAAAAAATAGTCCATTTTTTTAAATCTTACTCAAAAAAACCATCTGAAATTCTTTCAATTAGATTTGATGTTTCTCAAAAGTCAGAAAATAATGAAGTGAAAGTATTTTTTAAAAAAACAAATTTTTATAAAGGGACCAGAGAGAATATAGAAGCGGTTAAAAGATTAATCCCTTCAATAATAGATGGAAAACCAGATCTCGGACTTTTTTTTAAAATCTTCAATATGTTTTTTGAATCTTCAGAAATAAAGAAATCTTCTAAAAAAATGGGATATATAAAAAAAATTGAGGATTATATTGAAAAAAATATAGGAAATAGAATAAAAATTGAGGAGATAGGGAAACAACTTGGACTGTCAGTTAGTTATATAAGAAAGATAATAAAAGAAGCATTTGGTGTTAGTTTTATAAAATATGTAAATATAAAAAAGATTGAATATGCCTCAAAACTTTTGATTGAAACAAAGATACCAATTTCAAATATGGCAGGACTCTGTGGGTTTTACGATTTTAATTATTTTTCAAGAGTTTTTAAAAAAATCAAAGGGGTTTCACCGAGAGAATTTAGAAAGAGTCATTATTAAAACTTAAAGAAGGAGATAAAAAATGTTTAAAAATTTGATTTTTCTATTTTTATTTTTTGTTTTTTCTTTATTTTCTGAAACAATATGGGTTGACTGTAATTCTCAAAAATCTGAACAAACAGGAGAAAAAGAATATCCATTTAAAAAGATATCCGATGCTATAAAGATTTCAAAAGAAGGTGATGAAATTCTAATAAAAGAAGGAGTATATCCTGAAACTATTTCAGGTAAATCCGGGATCAAAATAAAAGGTATTGGGAGGGCTATTATTTCTGGTTGTAAAAGAATTGATGGATGGAAAAAGTATGAAAAAGATATTTATGTAGCATATATAGATAAGATGGTGGATGAGTTGTTTTTAAAAAATAGAAGAATTGAGATAGGTAGATATCCAGAGAAAATATGGTTAAAAGTAGAAAAATATGAAGAAAGTGAAAATAGTTTTAAAATTTATAATTCTGATTTAAAGAACCTAAAAGATATAAAAAGTTTTGAAACAAGAATCCTAAATTCGCAAACAAATACTTTTTTTACCTGTTCTGTTTTAAATTTTAATTCAGATGAGGGATTTGTTGAAATTCCAAAACAGCAGTATTTGAAAATAACAAATAAAGATATATTTTACCTTCAACATAACAAAAATTTTATTAATTCTCAAAATAAATGGGCAATTGAAAAAGAAAAAGATAAGTTTGCAATATATTTTTTACCTGAGAAAGAGGATGATCTTAAGTTTATTGAAACTACTTATAGAGACAGGGTGATAAATATAGGGAACATAAAAAATTTTGAAATTGAACAACTTGAAATATGTGGTGGTGAAACATATGGTATATATGTTGGTAAAGGTGAAGACATAAAGATTAAAAATTGCGTTGTCTATAATAATAAACATATTGGAATTTATATAGCCGAAAGTAAAAATGTTTCAATTGAGAAAAATATAGTTCTTTTCAATGGAAATGGAGTTAGTGTTGGAAATTCTAAAAACATTAAAATTTTGAATAATGAAATTGCCTTTAATAATAATGATGGACTTATAGTTTCCTGGAATAGTGAAGATATAGATGTGATAGGGAATTATATTCATCACCATATTCTTTTTGGCCATCCAGACAATATTCAGACATACAGAAATGTTAAAAACTTAAAGATTGAGAATAATTTACTTTTATGTGGTGGTCAATCAATAATGATGGAAGAAACATATAATACTGAGTTAAAGAATAATTTGATAATTGGTTCAGGTGCTTATTCTATAATTTTCGGTCATCAAAATACAGATAAAGTAAAAATGATTTTTAACACAGTATTTTTTTCAAGACATGGATCTGTTTCTTTTACAGGGAAGGAATATGAGGTTAAAGGAAATATATTTGTAAATGGTAACCCTGGTGCAATATATGGAGTAAATCTTAACGAATACAATGGCGATTTTAATGTTTTCTGGAATGGAAAAATAGAAAATCCAACAACCATAGCAGCATCTGGCAAATGGTACAAAGCAAATCAGTTTGAAGAATATAAGAAAAATACTAACAAAGATTTAAATTCATTTTATGGTAATCCTAATTTTAAAAACATACCAGTTACTTTTCATTCAATTGAACCCACTTTTTCAAATGAAGAAATCCTTTATGTTAATTCACCCAACCTGATAAATGAAGGTGATTTTATAGAAGTAAATTTTGACGGTGTTGTAAGAAAAGTTATTGAAAAAAATGGAAATTTAATAAAAATAGACCCAAAACTTGAAAAATATCCATTTAGAATAGTTATGCTTTGTAACTGGGGAAAAAATGATAATTTTAAATATGACTTTGAGTTAGATGAAAACTCTCCAGTAAAGAAAATAAAATATGAAAACCAAATAGTTGGTTCAAAATTAAATTTTCAGAATATGAAAAACTGTGATTTTGATGGAGATGGTAAAAGGGATTTAGTTGAATTACAGGATGATTTAAAAAAAATATATGAAGAAAAATTAAAAAAAGTATATTTAGGTGGTGAGGTTGAAAAAAGATGGAGGTAAAAATGAAGAAAGTTATATCCACAATATTATTTATTATCAATCTTTTATTTTGTGAGACATATTATGTTAGTGTAAATGGAGATGATAGAAATCCAGGGACAAAGGAAAGTCCATTTAGAACAATTCAAAAAGCAGCAGATATTGTTAACCCAGGCGATACAGTTTTTGTTCTGCCCGGTGAATATCAAGAAAGAGTAAACATTTTAAGGAGTGGAGAATAAATAAGAAGAAATAACGAGGTTTATGATTTAAGAGAAACAGGATGGCATTCAGATATTTTTCAGATATATGACAATAATAGAGAAATTTCTTATGATATACTTATTGAAAATAATTATTTTCATGACTGTACAGGTTCCCTTGCAATGCTTTTGAGTTATGGATATTCAGATTTAAGGGATTGGACTTTCAGAAATAATGTTTTTTATAATATTGAAGGAGTTGCACAGATAGGAATCCCTGGATGTAGATTTTATAACAATACTTTTGTAAATTGTGGAAGGAATACAGCAGGTCCATTACTTTTTAGATTTTACGAAAAAAAGGGAGATTACTTAACTGGTGCACATTTTACAAAAATTTTTAATAATATTTTTGTTGGGGGTGGCTCTAACCCTGACAGCGATGGGATTGGATGGTATCACTTTGCAGATAAACCAAAAGAAGAGATAGTTGATTTTCAGGCAGATTATAATTATGTAACAAAAACACCTGAAGCAAACTATGGCCCAAAAAATGGATTTAAAGAAAAAAATGGAATTAATGGAAAAAACCCTAAATTTTTAAATTTTGAGAAAAAAGATTTTCATCTCCAGAAAGAAAGCCCAGCAATTGATAAAGGAACAGATATAGATGAATGGAAAGATCCAAAAGATAAAGATGGAGTGAAAAGAGGTATTAGTTCTGGATGGGATATAGGTGCCTATGAATATATCCCAGAAGATACAGAAAAATAGTTAAAACATATTCTATATTAGAGGATAATTTATAAAAGTTCGTTTTTGTGCTATTAATTTTCTTATTCTTCTATTTACAAAAGAGTAATAGGAAATTAAAATTTGAAATGAAAAATAAAAAGGAGGATAGTATGGAAAAAATTAAAAAAATAATTTTATTGATGCTAATAGTTTTTAATTTTTTAATTTCACAAGAAAAGACAAAAGAAACAAGGTTCCACCAATATTCAAAAAAAGCAAAAGGTATGGATGGTAATCTTGAAATTATAAGTGCAAGTTGGTATGGTAAAGAAGAGATTGATAAGTTTTATTCTGGAGAAATATTGAACGATGGAAGAATTTTACTTGGTGGTACATTAGGAAATAAGGGAATATTACTTTTCTTAGATAAAGAAGGAGCAAAAATTGAAAACGAAATAAAAGTGGATGGAGTATATATATATTTTCTGAAAGAAGCAAAGGATGGTTCAATTTATTTTTCTGGGAAAAGTAATAGTTTATTTATTGATTACTTAAATTCAAACAAAATTGAAATTATAAAAATCTCTCCGCCTTCTGATACATCACCAAAAGGAAATGATATGTTTTTAGGTAAAATATCAAAGGATGGGAAAATAGAAAAAGTATATATTTTTGAAAAAGCAGAAGGGATTATGCCTGATATTAACAGAGTTGGACTTAAAGAAAAACCAGGAATTCCATTTTTTGTTTTATCTAATGGCGAGGTAATATTTCAGGTATATAAAAAGATTCAAAAAATAAACATTAAAGGGAAATTAGAAGAAATTGGTAAAAGTGATTATACATTATTAGGTATGGATGAAAAAAGGGGTTATTATATAGTTGGTGGAGATGCTAATACACACACAGGTAGAGAACCTTGGAGATGTCCTCGTTTCTTTATATATAAATTAGATGGACAATATGTTGGTTCTTTATGGGACTGGAATCCAAAACTTGTTGGAGAGGATAAATATAGATTAGTTTCTGACTCTGGATTTAAATTTCCAGTTTTGGTAACTAAAGAAGGAGATTATGTTGTTATCGGCTGGTCTGATGGAGGCAATTCTGTATTTTTAAGAGAACCTAAAGATCTTGACTTACAGGTAAAATATGGATTTATAGATTCATTATGGGGAGCAAAAGTAGGAAAATTTTCAAGAATAATGAAAGTAAATCCTGATGAAGGGAAATTTACCGGTGGGAGTATATGGTGCACATTTTTAACTGATAAAAATCAACCAAACAGTTCAGATATTAAAGATATAACAATTATGGAAGATGGAAGTATTGCTTTTATATCTGGAAACACTCACAATATTATTGAAACTCCTGATGCATGGTCTGGTAATTATCTTAAAGGAGGTAGTGGTTGTGCTTTTTCAATTTTCAGTCC
Organism: Candidatus Omnitrophota bacterium; assembly: GCA_023818645.1. Classification (GTDB taxonomy): domain Bacteria; phylum Ratteibacteria; class UBA8468; order B48-G9; family JAFGKM01; genus JAMWDI01. The sequence continues at coordinate 11,393 of JAMWCJ010000007.1, forward strand.
AGATTTTAAAGATCTTCTCTTTTCATCTGCAATACCTGATACAAATTTATATGGGCTAATTTACAAAAACAAAAAATTTTTAATCTTTGGTTCAACAAAAGGAATTGGCTCTGGATGTCAATGTGATAGTTGTAAAGATAGAAAGTTAATATTAAAAAATCAGATTCAAAAAGAATTTGGTGGAAATGAGGATTGTTATTTCCTGATAGCAGTAGTAAAGAAATAAAATGAAAAAGACAATTTTGATTTTCCTATTAATTTTTATTAGTTTCATATATGGCTCTTTAGAACTTTCTTTTTCAACTTTTTTTGGTACAGAAGAAGATGATGATATTCAAAGTGCTTGTGAAGGCCCTGATGGTAGTATATATATTGTTGGAAATTTAGGTAAAGAGAAAGATATTAAAGTTAAAAAGATTATTTATGGAAAAGAAATTGAAGAACCTAAATGTGGTATTGCTTTCATTATAAGGTTTTCACCTGATTTAAAAAAGATTATAAATTATGCTGAATTTAAAAAGGGGAATGCAATTTTTACAACTGTTAAAGTAAATAAAAAGGGAGTTTATGTTGGTGGATATGCAAGTGAAGGATTGGAAGAAATAATAAAAAGTGTCCCTGGATTGATAAAAACATATTCTCTAAAAGAAGAAGTAAAATTAATAAAAGAAGGGAAAATTCTTGAAAAAAATGGTATTTTTTTAGAAAAAGACCCTATAGTTGATAGACCAGGACTTGGAAGATATGGATCTCCTTTTGTAATTTTATTATCCCAGGATCTTACAAAAATATTAGGTGGGACTTATCTTGAGGGATGGCAACAAGTTTGGGATAAATACAGAGTCAAAAGAATAAAACCAAGAGAATTTTTTGATAGAGAATTTTTTTGGCAAAAAACTTTAATAGATTTTGATATTGAGGGAAATCTTGTTGTATCTCATGATGGTGGTTATTTTAAAATTATAAGTGATGAAGAAATAGAAAGAGCAAAAAAGATATCAGAAGATGATGAAGAAAAATATAAAAAAATACTTGGGAAAATTGGTTTTTATAACATATGTGATTGGGTTAGTAAAATATCTCCTGACCTTTCAAAAAGATTATGGAAGACACCAATTTATACACCAATAGTAAATGTAGATGTAGTAAAAGAAATTAAAGAGGGATGGTATCTTTCACATTATGGAAATCCAAGAACACATCAATTAAGAATTGACAAAAATGGAGACATTTGGATTTGTGGATGGTCTGCAAGTGAAACAAAATCAGAGCCATGGTGGTCTCCATATCTAATAAAAATTGGTAGTGACGGCAAAATATTACAAAGATTATATGAATATGATCCTATGAGTGGACCAGATAATAGAATGTATGGACAAGTTGCAGATACAGCAATAACATGTTTTAACTTTGATAAAGAGGATAAAATGCTTGTTGGTTTACTTTCTGATGGAGGGAATACTGTTATGTTTTGGAGCCCAAAGGCAGAATTAAGGAAAAACTTTGAAGGAGAAATCAAAGGAGAAAAATGGGTAAAACTTGTTCATTGGTGGGGTATGATTCATAAAATAGATTTAGAAAAAATTGAAGGAATAATGGGAGTTGGAATGACAAGTAAAGGTATTGATGCACCAGGACCTGCATGGGCTGTTGATTTAGGAGTTTTAAGTGACAATAGTATTTTAGTTGTTGGAAGATGTAATCATAACTTTTACTGGACTGAAGATGCATTTCAAAAAAGTGCTCCAGAAGAAAATCCAATTGGCTTTATAAGAATATATTCAAAAGAACTTGAATTAAAATTTAGCAGTGCTTTACCAGGAGTTATTCCGCTTGAACTTACTACTTTGAAAGGGAAAAGATATTTAATAGTTGGTTATGTATTTAATCCATCTTTGAATACTAAGAATGAATTTGAAAAATATAACTCAAAAAAAGATGGATTTATCTATCTTATAAAGGAAAAAGAATAATCTTTCATCTTACAAAAAATCTTATAGTTGTTTTAGTTAAATATCCTATAATATTCCAGATACCGCCTGTTATAAATGCTCCAAGTATCAACCCATAGAAAAAATATTTTACTCTATTATAAACCTTAACACCTCCATATTTCATAATGATTATTTTAGCAACCCAGGCACAAAACACAGAAAACCAGTTACAATAAACACTCAATGGTAGTCCAAGACAAAGACCCACAGGAGAGATTGGCCACCATAAAAATCTGTTCTTCATAAATGTAAAAAATGTCATTGATAAAATCCCTCCAAATGTCCATGTAAAAAATGTTTTATTAAATCCTATAGGTTCTTTAATTGACGAAATAATATTTTTTGCTACATAATTATGGATTGAATTGAAAGGCCATGTTAAAAGATTTAAACCCCCATATTTGTAACATAACTTAATAACAAGGTATGAAGTGAAAAAGTAACTTATAAAAATTGATATTATTATAGGAAAAATCAGTTTTTTAACATTTATTTTAAACTCGTTTGCAATTTTTAAACCATTTGCTGTTGAAGCCATAACTGTTGTTCTAATATCAAATTGCCAAACATAACTTAAACATAAATTTGTTATTCCTGAAGGACCAAGATATTTTGAGCCAAAAGTATATAAAGTAGGAAGAAATCCGACTATAGGTGTGGAAAAATATGCAAGACCAGTTTGAGCAATAATCCTTGTTATTCCAAGGTAAATTAAAATTGTTATAATTAAAAAATAAACTGCTGGTAAAAATTTTAAACCCATTATCTTCAGATAAATAATTAAATATAAGAAAAAAATGAAAAATCCGATATAAGAAAATTTGTAAAGAAAATTTTCCTGCTCTTTATTTGAATTGTACATATTTTTAAATGTTTCTCTTAGATAAGTTCTTGCAAAATATATACAACTTAAAGAATAAACCAACAAACATCCGAAAGCAAAAAATGAAATTTCAATTGTTGAAGGGTCTGAAGGTATAACTGATGGACCCTTTGTAGTACCTGTTAATTTTAAAAAACCTGTTAATAATATATAAAGCAATGAAAAAAACCAGACACTCAAAAGTACATCCTTTGGCATAAAAAAAGCAACTCCAATCATTTCAAAATGGAAGAAAAGTGGTAATTTAATAACCCCTCTCATAATTGACCAAGATGGGAAAATATTTGGAGCAGGAAAGACAGGTTTAAGAGCATTTAACCCCCTCAAACTGTATACAAAAAAAGGAATAAAAAAGCCAATCCACATAACTTTATCTTTAAAGAATTTCTTTTCTCCTATCATTTTTAAAGGTAATTCAGTTAAAGGATAAGATAATCTTTCTCTTTCAATCCATTGTTTTTTTAAAACAAAAATAATAAATATACAAAGTAAATAAAAACCTATAATGAAAGTAAACCATAAAGAAAGAACTTTAAACCATATTCCCCATTGAATTTTCATTCCTTTTGGCAATCCTTCAAAAAAATAAGATACAATTTTTGTATCTTTTATAAAAAATTGTTCTTTTAAATAAGGATGAATCAATTTTTCCCATTCATTTGTTGGAGTGGCAAAATAACTAATTCCTGCTATGAAAGAGATTAGATTAAGTATAAGTCCCCATGAAACTATACTACAACTAACAATCATCATAAGATATCCAATAACAAGGTCTTCAAATGAAAAAATTTTTCTTAAGAATATTGTAATTAAAAAAAGGAAAATTATTGCAGCAGATGTGGAATAAAAATGTGAAAGGGGTGAACCATTTGCTAATAAAACACTTCCAATTTCAGAGAGGGAAATCAAAAAACAAAATATTATTCCTGTAATTATTCCTTTCATCTTATCTTATTGTAAATTTTATTCCCTGAACCTTTGCTAAAAACGCTATAAAGTTCCAAATTCCACTTATAAAAAAAGAGCCCAGAACCATTCCTAAGAAAAATACTTTTGCTCTATTGTAAATTTTAACTCCTCCATATTTCATAATTAATGTTTTTAAGACCCAGGCAATAAAAATTGGAAACCAATTAAAGAACACAGGAAGAGGTAAACCTATAGCAAGACCGACTGGAGAGATTGGCCACCATAAAAATCTATTCTTCAAAAACATTAAAAATATCATTATAATTGCTCCAGAAAATGTATATAAAAATTGTTGTTTACCAAAACCAACCTGTCTTTGCATTTCAGATTTAGTATAACTTAAAACAAAATCACTTAACCTTTTAAGATGCCATGAGGATAAATTCGCTGCACCATATTTATAAGAGAAATAGATAATAACAAAACAACTAAAAACAAAACTTATAAAAATTGAAATTAAGGTTGGAATAAATGTTAATCTTAAATTTTTTATGGAATTACTACAAACTTTTACACCATTTGCATATGAACTCATGACTGTTGTTCTTATATCACCAGCCCATATAAAACTTGTCGCAAGACCTACAATTCCTTTTTCTCCAATATGATTATAACCAAAAGTATATAATGTTGCTCCAAAAGGTATCATAGGCGCTCTATAATATGCAAGTCCTGTTTGTGCAATAATTTTTGTAGTGGCAAAAAAAATTAAAATTATGATTATTACGAAATAAAAAGAAATGAGAAGATTTAGTCCAAATAGATTCATCCAGAAAACCATATAAATAAAAGAGATTATAAAACCCCAGAAAGCAACTCTGTAAGGTATAACTTCCTCTTTATCGTCTATATTATCTTTTTTCTTAATTGAATGTAAAAAAATATCTTTTAAATAACTCCTTGCATTAAAAAAACTACTTACTGCATAAATTATTAAAGCACCAAATGAGAAAAAAGCAAGTTGTTGAGGTGCAGGATCTGTATAAGGTATTGTATATCCTATTGTATAACCTGTAAGTTTGAAAAATCCCGTTAAAATAATATATATAAATGCAAATAACCATACACTTAATAAAACATCTTTTGGCATCAGAAAAGAAAGTCCAATAACTTCAAAATGTAAATTTAAAGGAAAACCAAACTGTCCTCTAAAGGCAGAAATTGATCCATATAAATTAACTTTTGGAAAAGAAGGGAAAATTAAACTTATGCCTCTCAAAGAGTAAATAAAAAATGGGATAAAAAAACCAGCCCACATTAACCTATCTTTAATAAAATTATTTTCACTTATCAATCTTGAAGGTAGTTCAGTTAGAGGAAATAAAAGTTTTTCCTTTTCTATCCATTGTTTTCTGAAGATTGAGAATAAAAAAATAGATAAAAAGTAAAAACCAACAATAAATAAAAACCATTTAAAAAGTAAAGAAAACCAAAGTTTATAAGGTATCCCTATCCCTTCTGGTAATCCTTCATAAAAATATCTCAATGTTTCATAATCTCTTATAAATAGAAATTTTGGTAAATTTGGATGAATAAACTTATCCCATTCATTTGTTGGTGTAGAAAAATAATATATCCCTGCAATAAAACCTATTAGATTTAAAACAAATCCCCATGAAACTATTGAACAGGAGATTAAAATCATTAAATAGATTATACTTTTCTCCTGGATACTAAAGAATTTTCCAAAAAGTAAAATAAAAATGAATGTCAAAAATAATGCTCCACCTGTTGAAAAATCAGAAGCAAAAGGAGAACCATCAATGATCAAAAGAGTGAAAATTTCAAAAAAACATAATAATATGCAAAGAAATACCCCTCCTATTATTGCTTTATATTTCATTTTATCTAATGTTAAGATTAAGGATATGACAGTGGTAACATTATTAGTTGAGGAGATATACTCCAAGGATACCACCATCTTCCATTTCTTGGATTATTTCTTCCATCTCCTTCTGTGAAAGTACCACTAAGAACTTTGTTTCTAATAGCATCATTTAAAATTAAAGGATACCATTCAACATGTCCATCACAAAACAAAACATTACCTCCATCTGCATATAACCTAAAAAATGGATGAGCAGAATCAGGACCTAGACTTGTCGTATTAATATTCACTACATCACAGGCAATTGAAACATTAGATGGACCTATAGAAAAAGGGACACTTGAGATATCTCCAAAATTATTATAGTTATTTAGTGGACTCTTTCTCACATGAAATTTATTAGGCCCTCTTGCAATTATCATATAAATTCCATCATCAGGAGTCCCTTTAGAGTACCAGAAAATATGTGCCCAGTTTGAAAATGCTTGAGTGCTTGGATTCCTCCTATTTCCATAATAACAATATCCTGCTTGATACCTATTGTAAGGCATAGTTCCGGAAAGCCCAAATTGTCGTTTCCAGTCAAATACTGCATTACTTGCAATATCATAATATTTTTCTCTATTAGGGCAGAAAAAAACCTGTGCATTTTTTACATAACCTTTATCATACAGCAATCTAAAACCACCATGCCAAGTCGTCAGAAATCTGTACGAATCTGTATATGCTGGTGGATACATTTCATTATAATCCAAAGCATATATTTCTAATGCATTGCCTATTTCTTTTAATCTTTGAACACAGAGTGCCCTTCTTGCATTTTCTCTTGCTTTTTCTAAAGCAGGTAATAACATTGCTGCAAGAATTGCTATTATTGCTATCACAACTAACAGTTCAATTAATGTGAAGCCATAACTTTTTTGAAATTTATTCCTCATTTTGCACCTCCTTTAAATTATCTCGGATTTATTAAATGTAATGCTGGATTTGTTGTACTATAAGGATAACCTGTATATACTCCAGGTTTTTTCAATTTGTCTTCGGGTAAGATATAGTAAATTTTACTATTGCTACCAATCTTAGAAGAAGCGGCAAACCATTCTACTCTTCCATCTCCCCATATAACATTTATTCCCATTGTCTTATGATTATTCATATAATCTAATTCAAAGACATCAGATATTCCATTTGTATTTATATCATAACCAACCCTCCAAACTCCATTGCCGTCTACAGTACTATTTGTAATATTTCTTTGCTTATCTGCGAAAAAAATCATATTATTAAAATCAACTCTTGCCTGATTAAGTCCTGTTAAAAAGTTTAAAGGAAGTCCATCACCAACATTAGGTCTTGGAAATCTGACTGCTCCATAAGCATAGGAACATTCACTATAACTATCAATTTTAAAATCTTTACCCTTTTTATCACTTCTCTGTGAAGGGCATATAAAAAGATCCATGCCCTTTACATACTCTCCAAATGTAAATCTTATTGTTCCACTTCCATCTGTTCCATAACTGCTATAAATTCTTCCTGTTAGTTTATTTAAGTAACCACCCGCTCCCCTGCCTGACCCTCCTGAGCCAGTATTGTCTGGACACCAACTTTCGTAATCTTCTACATACATTCTTAAAGTAAGATAGAGTTGTTTTAGATTATTAACACATAAAGATTGTCTTGCTTTCTCTCTTGCCTTACTTAATGCAGGCATTAACATAGAAGCAAGAATTGCAATTATAGCAATAACAACAAGCAATTCTATTAATGTGAAGCCATGTGGTTTTGGAAAGAACCTATTTAAAACCTTTTTCTTCATATTACACCTCCTCTTAATATTTATTTTAAATATATTTTTTTATTTAGTAAATTCATTTTTGAGAAGATTATATATCCTAAAACGAACAAATTTATAATATTTCTCTATATTTTGTTGGAGAAATACCTTCAACTCTTTTAAAAATTCTTGTAAAATAGTTCACATTTGAAAAACCGGAGTGTAGTGCAATATATTTTATTTGTAATTCTTCATTTCTTAACATCTCTTTTGCTTTTTCAATTCTTAATATATTTAAAAATTTGGTAAATGAATAACCTGTAAATTCCTTAACAATTTTTTGTATATACCTTTGGGAAACCATCAATTTCTTAGAAATATCCCGTGAGTTTATTTTCATTTTTAAATTTTCATTAATGTAATCTTGAATTTTTAAAAAAATCCTTTCTTTCTTACTTAATCTTTTTATTTTTTTCCTCTTTTTTTCTATAAAAGAAATTAAAAAAAGACGGAATAGAAGATAAAAATATCCTTCAATTTCAATTATCCAACCCATTTCTTTTTTATTTATAATATCTAAAAACTTTTTAATAATACTATCCATTTCTTTCTTCTTATCTTCAGATAAAAACCAGTAGAATATTTTCCTTGAAAATAGAAATTTCATCGTTTTAACTTCTTTTATAATTTTCTTTTTAATTACATTTTTTATTATATTGAATCTTAAAGCAAATATCTGACTTTCGGTATTAATTTCCGGAATAAAAGAATGCTTTTTAAAAGGTGGAATTAAAATCGCCATTCCTGGGACTACTTTAATTTTTCTATTTTCTATTCTTTCAATTCCACTGCCAGTTAAAAAATAGAGAATTTGATAATCTTTGTGAAGATGAGGATATGTTGGAGTATTTATTTTATGAATATTTAACTGTGTATCTGAAACTAAAATCAAATTACTTCCTAAAACCAATGGAAATACTTCTCTTTTTACTTCCTCAAAACTTTTAACGGTAAAAAACTTTTGTCTCATTTTTAATTATTCTATCAATTCGTTCGTTTTTAGTCAAATTTTTTTCATTTCTGACTATTTATTTTTTCTCAAAGTTAGTTATAATAAAGATGAAAAATGAGAAAGGGAAAGTTCTTAATCTACAAAAAGGGGATTTATTTTGTTTCTGTTGTTTTATGGAAATGGGAAAGTTTGTCTGATGGACAACTTATTGAGGAATTAAGAAGTATAGAAAAAGCAGGATTCAATACAGTTAGGGTTTTTTTTGATAGAAATGATATTGAAAAAGGGAATAAAAAATTTGATTGGAAAAATCCAGATAGGTTTTTCAAATGTTTAATGAAAACAAATTTATGGGCAATTGTACACCCTGGAATTAATTTAAAAAGTATAAAAAAGGAAAACCAAATTATAATATCTAAAAAAGAATATGAAAAACTGAAACATTATCTGAAAAGATTTTTGGAAAGATATAAAGAAAATCCAAGGATAATTGCATGGATGCTTTTTGGAGAACCAGAACCTGTGAGAAAAGAGTTTATTTCTAAGGAAGAGGCAAAGTTATTTGCAAGATTTCTGAAAAAAAATTATAAAACTATAAAAAACCTTAATAAAAAATGGGGGCTTGAAAATAAACCATTCTCTCCTCATCCACCCTTAAAAGATTTTAAAGATGGTTATAAACTTACACAAATTAGATTTTGGGAAGATTACAGAATTAGAAGGGATTTGATGAGATTTCAAACAGATATTTCAATTGAAAATCAAAAAAAGATAATAAATTTTGTTAAAAGGATTGATTCATTACGTCCTATTAGAAGTGGTGGACATAATCTTTTTTTCAATGCTGCATTATATAGATGGGACTGGGAAAAAACAGCCAATATCTGTGATATGTTTGTCTCATCAATTCATATACCATGGCATTTTGAAGAAGTTGAAGGAGAAGAAGATATACCATTATATATTCAGGCAAAAATGATAGTTGATTTTTCAACAAATGCAATTCCATGTGCTCCTGAAACAACAGGTGGTTCAAGTAGGTATAGTGGATATAGACCATTTACAATGACAGAAGAAAAGATAGAAAGATTCATTCTTTATTATCTTGCTTCAGGTTTGAAAGGATTTGGTTTTTGGTTATGGAAACCAAGAGAAAGAGGATATGAAGGCGGTGAATATGGTATTATTGATTTAACAGGAAGATTAACAGAAGCAGGTAAAAGAGCAGGAGAAATAGCAAAATTAATAGATAAATATGGAAAGGAACTCCTGGAACTTAAACAGAAAGTTGAAATTTATATTTTTTATAGTTGGGATAATGAAAGTTATTTAGCAAGAATAAGTGAAGGTAATATACAATTAAAACATTCTGAACATGAACTTTCTTCTTCTTATGCAAGAATTGGAATAGCAAGAGCATTAATAAATAAAAATGTTCCATTTAAGTTTCTTACCGATAATCAATTTTTAAATAATAGATTAGAATCAAAAAAAATTATTTATCTACCGTGGTTGGAATCTATATCAGAAAAAATTTTGTATAAACTTTATCAGTATGCAAAAGATGGCGGAAGGATAATTGCTGATATGCCTTTTGCTTATTTTGACGAATATGGCAAAATTTTTGATACAAAAAACGGTTCTATTTTTGAAAGATTATTTGGTTGTAGTATCTGTAATTTTTATCGTGTTGGAAAAATTGAAGACAGAATAAGGTACAAAGAATTTGAAATATATGAAAATGAACAATGGGCAGAAGTATTACCAACAACAGGTAAAGTAATTGAAAAATTTGAAAATAACTATCCGTGTGTAATTGAAAATAGAATTGGTAATGGTCTTGCTAAACTTATCTGTTTTTCAATTTCAAAAATGTGTAAAAAACCTGGGAATTTAAAACTTGAAGATGAATTGATAAGGATAATTTTTAATAAAAGAAGGTTTAAGGAAAATAGTAAAGAGGTTTTACACTTTACATTATATGGTAATTCTTCTGACCATCATTTTTTGATAAATAATTCTCAGGATAATAAAGAGATTGAACTTAAATTTGAAGATGATTATAAAAAATGCCATGATCTTTTTGAAGACAAAGAAATTTATTTGAAAGATAAGGCAATTAAAATTTTGATTAAAAAAGGGAGGGGAAAATGGTTAAGGTGTTTAAAGTAATTTTATTTGTTTCAACATTTTTATGTTTTTTATTAACAGGTCAGCAAAGAAGGCCTGATATTGATGAAGAAGAGTTTTCAAAATATTGGAAATTTAAAGGAGAGGTAGAGGGATTTTCTAAAAAAGAAGGAGAAAAACCTTCAACAATAAAATTTTATCTGTGGTATCCAGATAATATAGAAGTTATAAAAGGAATAGTAATTACAGGTGGAATTTCTACAGAAGGGACTCTTTCAAGGAATGAAAAATTAAGGGCTCTTTTGACAAATAATTGTTTTGGGATACTAAAGATAAAACCAATGTTTCTCTTAAAGTCCAAAGAAGAAAAAGAAAAATTTGAAGAAATTTTAAAACAGGTATCAGAAATTTCTTCTCATCCAGAAATAATTAATTTACCCTTTCTAACAATTGGACATTCTACCGGAGGGATATATGCAAGAAATATTGGCTATTTTTATCCAGAAAGAACTCTCGGAATAATACATATAAAGAGTGGAAATTTACAGGCATACATACCAGACCCTCATTTTTCTTTAAAAGGTATACCTTTTCTTGCAATAAATGGTGAATTTGAAGAATTTGGTCCTGAAGGTGGCATAAGAGCAAAATATGGAAGACAAACTCAATGGATTATGATTAGAAAACAGTTATTATATTTAAGGGATAAAGATGAAAACCATCTTTTCTCATTACTTGTACATCCAGGTGGGTCTCATACTTCATGGAATGATGAGATGACTGAATATGTGATAAAGTTTATAAGTAAGTGTATTGAAAATAGATATCCAGAAAAATTTGACCCATTAAAAGAAAGTGTTAAATGTAAAAAGATAGATTTAAAAAAAGGATATCTAACAGATGCAAATATAAAATCTCCTGAGTTTCTCCCTTCATCTCATTCAGAATATAAAGGAGATAAGAACAAAACTTTCTGGCATTTTGATAAAGAAATGGCAGAACTTACTTATGAAATACATAAAAGATTGACACCAGATGACCCAAGTCAAAAAGATGAGAATTGGTGGGAGTTAAATGATACAGTTTTAATTCCAAAGTATTTATGGTAAAAGGAGGAGGAGATATGAAAAAAATTTTTTATCTTATTTTTATTTGCTTGTCTGCAAATTTATTTTCAATGTTAGAATTTACAATAAAAAATCCTGTAAAAAATACTTATTCTTCTGCTTATGTTAAAGCACCTTTAGAATTTAAGAATATAGAGGAGATAGAAATTGTTGATGAGAATGGTAAAGTTATTTTATACCAATTTGAAAAAGATTTTAAGATGAATGTTTATAATTTATGGATTTTTGATGATTTCCCAGCAGATACAGAAAAAAGATATAAGGTGTTTAATAGGAAAAGTAAGATGGAGAAAAAGATAGGGATAAAGAGAGAGAAAGATTTTATTGAGGTAGAGAATAATTATACTGGTATAAGAATCCCTTTAAAAGTTTATAAAAATGATGGACCGATTAAAGAAATAATGGTAAATAGAAAATGGATAGGAGAGAGTTTTTGGAAAGAAGAAATAGAAAGTTATAATTTAGAAATTTTATGTGAAGGACCTCTTTTCTTTAAATCGAGGCAAATATATGGATTTAAAGAAGGTAGTTTTTCTGAAATATTGATTACCTTTTTCTCTGAAAAGCCCTATATTATTGTTGAAGAGATACATAAAAACAATGAGAAAAATTACTGGGAGTTAAATTTATGGAAGAGATGGAAAATAGAGGAAGGATATATACAAGGATGGTTTACAACAGAAGCAGAAAATGTAGGATCTTCTCCACATCCTCCAGTTATACAGAATAGTAAATTTACTGCACCTTTCCTTTATGAAAAATTAAGGAAAGTTGTCATTCCATCTTCTTTTAGATTAGGAGATACTATTACTTACTTAGAGCCGAGATGGACACAAAATTGTGAAAAATCTTGGTTTTTTGGTTTTTCAGATGGAGAATATTTTGTAGGCATTATACCTGCAAAGGCTGGAAAGTGGATTTATCCATATAGTAATTCAATAGAGGTAAAAGTTAATGAGAAAAAGGAAGGTAAATTCATATTTCCGTCTTTTGAAGGTTCAAGATATTATTATATTATTGTTAATGATAATAAAAACCTTGAAAATCTGAAAAATTTTACCCAATATGAAGTTTTAACACCATTAAATGAAATTCTGGATAAATATGTTATTGAATGGGAAAATAAAAAGGGAAACTTTGAGCCATTATTCTATTATTCTGATTGGATTGCAAATCCTACCAATCCTGGGACAAGACATAAAGGCAGAAATCTTGTTTCAGATATTAGAAAAGGGAAATTCCCATCAGAAGATATTAATACTCTTTCCCTTTTTCAACAATATATAGACCCTGATTTTTGGGGTTATCCTTACAATGGCTGGTCTCCTTTAAATCCAAACTTTTACACAGATCTTGTCAGAATACCTATTGCTTTATTAACAGGCCTTAAGTCACACCCTCATTATTCTGCTTTTGTTGAGCATATTAAGAAACTTCTTGATTATCATCTTTCTGCTTCAATTATTCAACCTAAAGGAGCAGGAGTAGAATGTCCAGGATATTTATGGCATGCACTCGGTGTCTTTATTGATATGAATGATGCATGTATCCATCATGGTATTGATTTAACAAAAGATGAGAGAATAAAATCTGCGATATCTTTTCTTTTAAGAACAACTCAACCAATGGGAAATGGGAAGAGGAAGATTTTACCAATGGGAGATACACATCCACCAGGAGTTGATTTTGAAACAATCAATGAGATTGGATTAAAATTAGGTATTAATGAAGACCCTAAAAATTGGAAAACAGAAGAATTTCCAGGATTTGGGATAGTTTTTAGGAATAAATCTGGTACTGAAAAAGAAACTTTTTTTGCTTTTAAATCTGGTCCAACAAGAGGACATTATCATGGAGACCAACTTGCATTTCACTATTGTGCTTATAATAAAAGAATTGCAATAGACCATATGTGCGGTTATGCTCCAAGAGCAGATCAAGAACATATGCATAATAGAGTTTTTTTTAGTTTACCTGATTGGAAATTCGCAAATATGGATGGATATGAAAGAGTAATAGGATTTAAAACATCAAAAGAGGTTGATATAGGCATAGGACAGATTGAAAGTAAAAGATTAAGATGGATGCCTGATTTACCTGAAAAGATTGTTTGGCAGGCAAAATATCCAGTTAAATTTTATCAAGAGCCAATAATTTACAGAAGATATGTAATATTTATTAAAAGTGAAAAAGAAGATGTTTTGGACTATTTTATTATATGGGATAGATTTGAACTCCCATCCGATGAAATAATTCCAAATTATGCGCTCCATATTGAAACATCAAACGATTTTATTAAGGAAAAGGAATACTTTAGATTTGATGAAAAACTCTTTCTTTTTGTCCTTAGTCCTTTATTATTTGATTTTGAGAGATTTAACTGGAAATTTGAAAGAAAAAGAAAAGATGGGTCAATTTATTATAGTGAAGAAACAAAAGGACTATTTATAAGGTCTTCTGAAAAAAATAAAAAAGAATTTATAACCCTCCTATACCCTTCAACTAATAATATTCCTATTGCAAACTTCAATGCAAATGAAAGAAAATTAAAAATAAGTTTTAAAAATTCAAGTTATGAGATCAACTTTGGTAAAGATTTATTGAAAACAAATAATAAGTCAAAAAATTTAATTTTATTAATAAAGAAAGATGGTAAAGAGATCCTGAATTTATTGGAAGAGGATATAGATTTAGAAAGAAGTCAGGGACAATGGTTTTATCCTGTTCTTGAAGCAGGATATAATTTTAACGACGAAGTAGGTTTTTTAAAGAAATATATAAATTTTATTCTGGGAGAAGAATTTTATAATTTGAAAAAAAAGATAATAAGATGATTAAAAAAGCAATTTTTATTATTTTTCTCCTTTTTTCTCTTATTCTTTTCTCACAAAATAGGTTTAGATATTCAATATTTCTTGAAAATTCACTTTATTCTAATAGGCATAAAAGTTCAGTAGGTCCACTTTCCCTTGATATTTATTCGGATGGTGTAAAATTTGAAAAATTTTTTATTGGAAATTGTTTAAATTATAATAATACTTTTTGTATCGGTGTAATTGAAAATTCTGAAAAACAAAGGAATACCTATATATTAAATTTAAAGATCTTTTATTTGCCGGATGCCTGGGTTCCTGGGGGTAAAGGGATTTATAAATTAGAGTTTCAGGTAAATAATGAGAAAATTAATGGAAATTACGAAGGATTTTTTTTACCTTTTAAAAATCCTGGATATTCAACCCTTTTACCTGATTTAAATCTTTTTGAAAGTGAGGAAAATCATATAAAGGTAAATGGTAAAGTTTATGGAGAAGTAGTTTTGGAAAAAAAATTTGAAATAACAGGACATCCAAGATTGTTAGTTAGAGAAGAGGAATTAAACCAGATAAAAGAGAAAATAGAAAAGGCAAACTGGAGAAATTTTTATGAAAAATTTAAAAATTCTGATGATATAGTAGTTGTTGGTTTCATGTATTTTCTGACAAGAGATAAAAATTATGTAGAGAAAGGTAAAAAAATCGTTGAGAATATGATGAATGATTTTACACCAGGTCCATTTAATCTTGGCCATGCACATGGTGAAAGATTAAGAAAAATTAGTATAGGTTACGATTTCTTTTATAATGTTTGGGATGATGCGTTTAAAAATCGTGTTGAAACATATATAAGTTATTTAAGTGAAAGAATTCTTTTAAGGCCTACATCTTTATCTTCAAAAGTAAATACACATCCTGTAAGTAATTATTCAGCAAAATTAAATCCAGGAGCATTTATAGGAACTATTGCTATTTTAGATGAAAATTTTGAGTATCTTCCAGAAATCCATAAACCATCTATAATTGAAATAAAGCCATTTGAATTCAGTTTTGATAATATATATTCACTTTTTGAAAATTTAAAAATGCCAGAAAAATGGTTATTTAGGGGACCTTTTGAACAATTCTCTTCTTTCTATGATAAAAGATTTTTTAAAGAAGTAATTGATATCACAGACCTTTCCGAATTAAAAAAATTTTCGGTTTTAGATGAAAAGTATATAAGAAAAAAAGAAAATATTGTCCAATCAATAGATATAATTGGTCCAATAAATAGAAAATATTTATGCTCCTGTTATTATCTTAGTGGGATAGAAAATGATAAGGAAAGATTTTTAAAAGTTAATTTCAGTGGTGCAGGTGAAATATATATAAATTTTCAAAAAGTTACAACAAATGATATTATAAAACTTTCAAAAGGGAAATATCTGATAATAATTAAAATTTTCAATGGACTTGTTTATCCGTGGGGTGGAAGTAGTTTTTCATTTAATTTAGAAGAAATAACAGAAGAAACTGTTGAAGAATTCATAAATGAAAAAGTCAAAAGATATAAATTGGCATGCGAATATTATGAAATTTTGAAAGATTTATATATTGAGAGAAAAAAGAAAAACCCATTTGCTTATTTACTTTTTGAAATTGGAAGAAAAAGACTTGAACAATATTCTACTTTAGGACTTGGAGAATTTGGATTTAATACAGAAGGTGATGGTTATACATTTTACTCAATTGACGAACCTATGATTGCAACTACAATTTATAAAAAAATTACAGGAAATAACATTAATAAATACAATACTCTTGGAAGAATACCTATTGTTGTATTTACTTCAAGTTTATTTGATGGAAAATTTGAAAGGATCTCATATGGTGGTGGAACTGGTATCATTTCTCAAAGACATCTGACAAGAATCTTTCCTGTTATTCCTGATGAATATAAAGGTGGTGTTTTATGGTTTTGGAATAAATTAATGAACTGGAAAGGAGAATTTACTTCTATAACTGACAGTGATATCCCCTCTGTTTCTCAAAATAATGATGAAGATTTACTTTATCATTTTTTATTCTATCCTGAAAATATAAAACCAGTTCATCCAGAAAATATTATCCCAAAATTCATAGTTGACAATTTAAAAGGAGGATTTATTTTTAGAAATAGATTTTCTGATAATAATGATATTATTGCATCAATTTTTGGCAAAAGTTTACCAGTTAAACCTTGTTGGCAAATGTATAATGCAGGAGATTTTAGAATATGGGGTCTTGGAGAAAAATGGTTTATTCAAGGAGCAGTTGATAAAAACTTAATTTCAAGTATTTATCAGAATGTAGTACAGATACATGGAAGAAAACAAAATGGACTTGGAGGTAGAATTATCTTCTTTAAAGAAGAAAAAAATTATGGAGTTGTATCATTTGATTTAACTGATGCATACCTTTTGCCTGTAGACGAAAAAACTGATGTAAGAGATAGATATGGAAATAAGTTGGAAAAGAATTTAAAGAAAGAAGATATAAAAATTATAAGAAGTTTTGGATATGACTTTTCTCAATTAAGTGGCTCAGATGGATTATTTGTTATTGCTGATTATTTAAAAATAGAAGGGGAAAAACTATGGCAGGGAGTGATTGGTAAAAACATATTAGTAAAAATAAATGAAAATGAGGTTACTTTATATTCAGAAAAGAGTAAAAGCACTATGAAATGCTGGTTTTTTCCTAAGGAAGAAGTAGAAGTTTTTTATGGCAATGAAATAGAATTTGAAGGTAAAAAATACTCTCCTTATGGGAAAAATCAAAACTTATTATGGGCTAAAACAAAAGGAGATATTATTTTTTGTATAATGGCATTACAAAAGGAAAATCCACCTGAAATAAAAGTTACAGGTAAAAACATCCAACTCCAATTTATAATCAATAAAAGAAAAATTTCATTTGATAGAGACAAAATAATATTTACGAGTATTTAATTTTTTATTCAGGTGAAAAACCTAAATCCTAATCCCCATCCATTTTAAACCTTAACTCCCCAAGATTTAGGTAATAAGTTTTAACACTTCTTTTAAAAAGAGAGAAATTTATTCTTTTGTAGATAAATTAATTCAAAAATTCTTTCTCATTAAATCGTTGGTAGTAGATTCCAAAACAGTTTTTTTAAATCTATATAAATGTTCCCTATTATAAATTTACAAATTTGATTTGAAAAAAATAACTGATATTACTTGGTAAGTAATATGAAAAGTAGGAATTATGGGATATCCTGATTGGGTGGTAAAACACAAAAGAAAGTGAACTCCAATTCATAATATAAGAAGGCATTTTTATTTGTATGCGATAAGAGCAGATAGGACAAAGGATTGAAAATAGCCAAAAGATTAGTAAGAGATATTCAGGAAAGATAACACCAAATATAGGAGGGATGTTTGATGCTTTTAAAAATACACTAATTGATTTTATACGGAATTTGTTATCAAATTTATATTTCTTGGAGTTTATTTTAAGGTGCCCATTTTAAAAGATGAAGATTACCTATATTTACATTTTTGAGATATCTCTTTGCAGTTTCATAACATTTAAAAACAGTTTCTCTTGGAGTTATTGGTAAATCATTCATATAAAATTCTGGATGGAAAATCAGTAAAGAATAAGGTATTTCCGGATTTAAAGTGGATATAAATTTTGCTATTTTTTCAACTTCAGTTTCATCTATATATCCTGGGACAAGTAAAGTTGTTGCTGTTAATAAAGGATAATCACTTTTTTCTAAAAATTCACCTATAATTTTAAAATTTTCCAATGTCTTTTTATTTGATACACCTGTTAAAACAATATTTAAATTTTCATCAAATGCTTTTAAATCAAACTTAATTACCCCTTTACTTTTAAGAACAACCTCTCCTATTTTTCTAACAAGATTTTTATTTCCGCAACCATTCCATTCAAAACATATCCTTATTTCCCTTTTCGTTAAAATCTCTTCAGAAAATTTAATTACAAAAGGAAGTTGTGGTTCTGGAGAACCACCAAAAAAACAAACACAATAAACATCATCTCTATTTGCATAATTTATAAGTTGTTCAATTTTTAAAATTTCCCCCTTTTCAATAAATTTATGAGAATAATTCTGACAAAAAAGACAATCAAATGAACATCCATAAAAGAATACAGCAAGATTATATTTACCTTTCCCATATTTCTCTGCTTCACAAAACCATTCAGCACAGCAATTTGTAGGGATTGGGTCATAATAAAAATCTAAAACGCCATAATCTGAACTTACTTTACTTTTTAAAACTCCATTTATATTTTCCCTTAATCCACAGTATCCTTTTTCTCCAGCACCAATAACACACTTATTATCGCATATCTCACATTTTATCCCTTTTTCTGATTTAGGAGATAAAGGTGGGAGATTATATCTTTCTCTTATTTTTTTATGAACTTGTATTGAAATATTAATTGCTTCTTTGGGGTTTTCTCTTATACATTCAATACATATACCTAAATTTTCTGAAATAAATTT
This sequence comes from Candidatus Omnitrophota bacterium, assembly GCA_023818645.1. Lineage (GTDB taxonomy): Bacteria > Ratteibacteria > UBA8468 > B48-G9 > JAFGKM01 > JAMWDI01. The sequence continues at coordinate 30,451 of JAMWCJ010000007.1, forward strand.
TTCTTTTTTGCAGATTTTACACAAACCCATTTTTAATTTTTTACAAAGAGATAAGTAACTTTATCTATAGATTTTAAAACACAATTACTTACCTCTTCGCCTATTTTTATTTTCTCAGGTTGAATTCCAAGAATATAGATTTCAGAATTCCCTATAAGATTTTTAAAAAGAGGAAGAGAAAAATTATGTGTATTAAAAGTTGTTTCTTTAATTTCTTCAATTTTAAAAATTCTAAAATTTCCTGGATATGAATTAAAATCAACAGAATCAATTATCAAGATTAAAGAAGGAGAGAAGTTTTTTATAATTCCTATATAGTTTTCAGGTTTATTTTCAGCATCAATTATAAGTAGATTTTTGCTTTTAATTTTTTCTTTCAATTTTTCTGCAATGATACTTCCTGCTGCATCATCTCCTTTTAATCTGTTTCCAATCCCGATTATAACTACTTTTTCTCCCTTTTTAATCCTTTCAAGTATTCTATCCATATGTTAAAATTTTCTCCTGTCTTTGAAGATAGTTTTATAAGTTTTGATCCTGAAGAGATGTTTTTTAGGTCATTTTCAAATTTTCCAAAATCAAAATCAAGGTAAGGAACTAAATCAATCTTATTTAATATACAGAGATCCGAAACTTTAAATATCAAAGGATATTTTTCAATTTTATCATCTCCTTCTGTAATTGAAGAAATAACAATATTTTTTTCTGTTCCTATATCAAATTCAGCAGGACATATGAGATTCCCAACATTTTCAATAAAAAGAATTTCTATCTGTTCAAGATCTATTTCAGAAACTGCTTTTTTTACCATATTTGCATCAAGATGACATCCTCCTCCTGTATTTATTTGAATTACAGAAATATTAAATTTCAAAAATTTTTCAGAATCAACTTTCCCCTCCACATCTCCTTCAATAACTCCAAATTTAAATTCATCCTTTAATACATCAATTGTTCTCTCAATAAAAGATGTCTTTCCACTGCCAGGAGCACCCATAACATTGATACCTAAGATATTATTTCCTCTTAAAATATTTCTTACCTGATCTGCTATTTTCTCATTTTCTTGAAATATACTTTCTTCTATTCTTATTATTTTTATCATTTTTTCTTTCCCTCTATCTTTCTGTTTTTAGAAATTTTAAGCGAAAGTATTAAACTTCTATTTCAATATTTTCAACAATATATTCTCTATCATCAGGTTTTCCGTCTCTTTTAAGTTCAATCCTTGTGCCTTTGTATATCTCTTTTCCTTTAGTAAGTACAGAAAAAACAAAATTTAAATTTCCTTCATCAAGACAACTGTATGGATTTATTCTTATATTTATTTTTATTACTTTTTTTGCTTTATTTTCTTTACAAACCGTTTCAAGTATTCTAATTAAATTATTTACAACAGAAATCTCATGCATCTTTATCCTCAATTAGGTCTTTTTCTATCTCCGTCCCTTTAACTGGTTTTACTCCACTGGTTAATGCACCATAAGATAAAGCATGAGAAGCAGTCGGAGAATTTAAAAATAAAAATACAATACATAATAATGCTTTAAGCCCTATACTTGAAAATCCAGTTAATAAAAATGTCCCAAATAAGATTGAACCAGCACCAAATGTTACACATTTTGTCGCTGTTTGAAATCGGCAGTAAACATCAGGCATTCGGACAAGACCAAGACATCCAAAAAAGACAAAACAAAGACCATTAAAAATTAAAAACCATCCAAAAATCTCAATCATCAAACTTCCTCCCTTCAAGAAATTTAGCAAGTGTAATTGTACTCACAAAACCAAGTATACTCCATGCTATAGCAATGTTCATATAAAAATCAATTCCTGTAAATAGTGAATAAAAAACGCAGTAAATAATTATTACAAGACCAAGTATATCTATTCCAACCATCCTATCTACTGCTGTCGGTCCTCTTGCTATTCTATAAATACACATAGCAACACATATACTGATAAATATAAAAATCGCATTCATTCAAACACCCTCTTTAAAATTTTTTCCATCAATCCAACTATCTTTTCTCTCTGTTGCTTTTTATCATAAGTATAAATATAAATCCAGTGAATGTAAAGAAAGTTTTCTGTTACCTTTAATGTAAAAGTCCCTGGAGTTAATGTTATTGAATTTACTAAAATTGTCCTTGCTAAGGGAGATTTTAATTCAATAGGTATTTTAATTATACCTGGCTTTATTGGTAATCTTGGACTTAATACCCTATATGCCATCAAAATATTGGCTTTTATCATATACCAGATAAATACAATGGGTTATCTCTGATTTTAGCCACCAAATTTTCTATTTCATAATATTTTAAGATGCTAATTGTAATTGTCAAATTTTTTTATTAGACCTAATAGTTTGTTTACTTTTTCTTCTGTTGTCAACTCTCTGTTGTTATATTTCCAGACATATTCCGCAAGATAAAATCTCCTCTTTTCTCTCCGTATCCTGCCTCTGGAAGATAATTGCCTTTTAAGATACCCCCAAAATCCTTCAAGACCATTTACTGGCTATTTTCAAAGATAACTCAAAACAAACCAAGGGACAGAAAAACCTACCATTTTTGAAAGAGAAAAAGTCCCTGAAAAAAGATATATAAAAACAAATGACAAAAACATAACTCCTGCTCCACCTGAAGTTATCATAAATGCCTTATCCGCTTTTAAAAGATGTTCTTTTTCTCTATATGTTCCAATCAACCTGTAAGAGCAAAGTCCTGCAATTTCCCAGAAGAAATAAAGAGATATTAAATTATCTGAAAAAACAACTCCAAGCATACTTCCAAGAAAAATTAGAGTCCAGAAACTGAAAAAACTTTTTTCTTTTTCTTCTCTAAAATATCCCAAGGAGTAAACAAAAATTAAAAGAGCAACAAATGTAGATGTAGTTGCAAATAGGAAACTTAAATCATCATATAAAAATGAAATCCCTAAAAATTCAAAATTTGCTTTTAAATTTCCTGGAAGAAAGAGTATCAAGATAAAGTCCAAAAATGTAATTAAAATCGCAATATAAAGAGAATATTTCTCTTTGAAAACTTTTGTCAAAAAAGCCCCTAAAAAACTAAAAATAGTAACTATAAATGTCATTTTTATCTTATTTGTGAAAATTTTCACAAATTATTTTAATATAATATACTATAAAATTTTTTTGTCAACAAAATGTATAAGTAAAGGATTTAGTAAAACTTTTCTATTTTCATCAAATTTTTGTTTTTCAGACAGAAACTTAATTTGCTATTTTTCACCTTCTTCTTTTTCTTTTATTTTATCTACATTTTTTCAAGCATATGGAATGTAACTTGGATGTCTTAAATTCTGCAATTTTTTTAATTTTAACGATAGAACATTATGTTTTAATACAGGAGTTCTTGAAAGATATCTTTGTGAAATACTATAATTTCATTTCTTAAATAAATGTAAATATTTTTCAAGTGATGAATTTGTCCTGCTGAAAGATTTAACTTCTTTGTTGCTTGCATGAACTCATTTTAGAAATATGATAGACGATAAGTTTATGCTTTTTTCTAATCAACACTTTTAAACTTAATAGCAAAAAGGTATTATATTCTATATGAGGAAAAGTTATATAATTGTATTTACTATATTTTTTCTTTTTTCTGTCAAGAAAGTCCTGGAGGCAAATATGGATATTAAAAAATCTGAAGTTCTTTATGTTTCAAAAGATGGGAGTGATTCTTTTTCAGGTAGATTGAGTAGAAAAAGTAAAAATGATGGTCCTTTTTTAACAATTCAAAGGGCTATAGATGAAATTAAAAATATAAAACAAAAAAATAAAGGGTCTCTTAAAAAACCAGTTGTAATTATGATAAGAGGTGGAACATATTTTCTTGAAAAACCAATTGAGATAGACCATCAGCATTCGGGGACTTCGGAATTCCCTGTTATTATAATGCCATATAAAAATGAAAGGGTTATAATAAGTGGTGGTGAAAAACTTGAAAATTGGGAAATTACAAAAATCAATCAGAATGAAGTTTTTGTTTTTGAAATAAATGGGAAAAGATTTATAAATTTATGGGTAAATCAGGAAAGAGTAAATAAAGCAAGATATCCAAAAATAGGTTATTTAAAAATTTATGGATTATGTGAAGAAGACGGAAAAAAACAATGGAATGAAGGAGTTTATAAAGCAATCTTTAATAAACAGGATATTGAAAATCTGAATGAATATAAAAATGGAGAAATTATACTGATGACAAAGTGGGTTGAATCAAGATTACCAATTTTATCAATTGATAAAGATAAAGGAATTATTGAATTTAGAAAAAGAACTGTTTTTAAACCTCAGAAAAATGACCTCTATTATATTGAAAATTTACTACAATTTCTTGATAAAAACCAGTGGTATATTGATTTTGAAAATGAAAAATTGTATTACTTCCCTGAAAAAAATAAGAAAGATTATGAGTTTATTATTCCAAAATTTGAAAAAGTTATAAAAATTGTTGGTAAACCAGAAGAAGATAAGTTTGTTGAAAATATTCAATTTTATAATATCACTTTTTCTCACACTGAATGGTATTTTCCTGAAAGTAGTTTAAGGGGGAAAGATGCTGGAGGTTTTGCTCAAGCAAGCGTAGAAGTACCAGGAAGTATTTATTGTGAAGGGATGAGAAATTGTAAATTTGAAAACTGTGAAATATCACATATTGGAAACTATGGAATTGAACTTGGTAAGGGATGTCAGAAAAATAAAATTGTAAACTGTAAGATCTATGATTTAGGAGGTGGAGGCATTAAAATAGGAGAAAGAATAATAAGAGATGAAAAAAAAATGCAAACATTTGGAAATGAAATAAGTGGATGTACAATAAATGATGGTGGGAAAATATTTCATAGCGCAGTTGGTATATGGATTGGACAGAGTTATGACAATTTAATTTTAAATAATAAGATTTATGATTTTTATTATACTGGAATAAGCATTGGATGGACATGGGGATATGGAAAAACACTTGCAGGTAGAAATATTGTTAAATTTAATTATGTTCATCATATAGGTAAAAAAACAAATGGAGATGGTCCAATTTTAAGTGATATGGGTGGTATATATACTCTTGGAATTCAACCAGGGACTTTAATTTCAAATAACATCTTCCATGATATTTATGGATACTGGTATGGTGGATGGGGGATATATTTTGATGAAGGGAGTTCTTATATAATTGCTGAAAAAAATTTAGTTTATAATACTACTCATGGTGGATTTCACCAGCATTATGGCAAAGAAAATATTGTTAGGAATAATATTTTTGCTTTTGGAACCCATCAGCAGATCCAAATAACAAGACCTGAACCTCATAAAAGATTTACATTTGAAAAAAATATTGTCATAGGAAAAACAGAAAAATGGATTGAAGGAGGACTTGATTTTAATTTTGTTTTTGATAAAAATTTATACTGGAAAATTGATGGTGGAGAGATAAAATTTTTTGATAGAAACAGTAAACAATATTCATTAAAAGAATGGAGAGAAAAAGGAATGGATATAAATTCTCTAATTTGTGACCCAAAATTTTATAATATAGAAAATTTTGACTTTAGATTAAAAAATGACTCACCTGCTTTTAAAATTGGTTTTGAAGAGTTTGAACTTCCAGAAAGATAAATCATATTTGTTGTAAAGTTAAAAATTTGTAATAAACCCCCTTTCTTTCATATAATTCGGAATGAGTCCCTTCTTCTACTATTTCCCCATTTTCAAGAACAATTATCTTTTTTGCTTCTTTGATCGTTGATAATCTATGTGCAACGATAAAGACCGTCTTTCCCTCCATTATTTTATCAATTGCTTTTTGAACAATTTTTTCAGATTCACTATCAAGAGAAGCAGTTGCTTCATCAAATATTAATATTTCAGGATTTCTGTATATTGCTCTTGCTATTGAGATTAATTGTTTTTGCCCCCCTGATAAATTTATTCCTCTTTCTCCAATAATTGAATTCTCTTTTTCTGGGAGTTCATTTATAAATTTAGAAATCCCAACTGTTTCTATAACCTGTTTAAATCTTTCTTCATCATCTTCCCCAAAAGTAATATTTTCCTTTATAGTTCCATAAAAAATGACTGACTCTTGTGGAACATAGCCAATATGTTTTCTTAATGAAGAAAGTTTAAAATCTTTTATATTCTGTCCATCTATTAAAATTTCTCCTTCAGTTGGGTCAAAAAATCTAAGCAATAAACTTACCAGAGTACTTTTACCTGAACCTGTTTTTCCAACAATCCCTATTTTATCACCTTTATTTATACAAAGATTTATATTTTTTAAAACACAATTTGAATTATATGAAAATCCAACATTTTTAAATTCAATTTTCTTCTTCAACCCATCAAAAATTTTTTTCCCTTCATCTTTCACCTGTGTTTTATAATCAAGAATGAAAAAAAGTCTTGGTAAAACAGAACTTGCATGTTTTATATGAGCGTATGTTTGCATAATTCCTTTAAGAGGACTTATTATTGAAAAAAGACCAAAGAAAAAAAGTGATAAAAAACCAGGAGTAATTACACCTGTAAGAATTTTATTACCTGCATAAAATATAATTAAACCTGTGGCAACTGCACCACATAAATCAGTAAATGGTTCAATCAATAAGAGCCTTTTATTTATTGAAATTATAGTTCTGAAAATGCTTTCATTCTCTTCCCTGAATTTTCTCAATCTATCCTGTTCAAGGTTATATGCCTTTATAATCCTCTGACCAAAAACGCTTTCATTCACAAAATTCCCTATTCTACCATATGTTTCCTGAATTATTCTTCCAAGGTTTCTTAATTTTTTTGTCCAGTTCATAACAGGTATAAGTATTACAGGATATATTAAAATTGAAACAAAACTCAACTGCCAGTCAATTATAAAAATTATTGAAAGATAACTTATTACAAGAAAGATTGGAAATATAAAATTTGGTAAAAATATTTCAAAAACATAATTAAGCAGCCCTATATCATATACAACCCTTGTTGTTAATTCACCTGTTTGAGTATAGGTATAAAAATCAAGAGAAAGGTTTAAAAACTTATTATATACTTTATCTCTGATATCTGTCTGAATTTTTGTTGAAAATAATCTAAAGAAAAGGTTGCTAAAATAAAAGCAGATGCCTTTAAACAAAAAAGTCAAAATTATAAAAACAATTAAATACTTTAACACCAATAAAGGATGATAGGAATTAATTCTTTCAATTAAAGGTTCAATTTTAATTCCAATAAATTCAGGAAGATTTTCAGGAAGAGTTATTCTTCTTCCAGAAAGGATTCTATCTATCAATGGAATAACAGAAGTAAATGATAAAAAATTTAAAATGATATAAAAAATTGAAAGAATACCACCAACACAAACATATTTCCAATGTATCTTAATATAATTCCTTAATTTTAAATATTCTTTTATCAAGATTTAACTCCCTCAAGAATAAATTTACAGATTTTTTCACTTACATTTTTTCTATCTAAAAGTTTTCTCATTCTTTCAAAACCGTCCATCTCTTTTTTATAAATTTCACCTTCTTTTATTATATCAATTATATCATTGACAGTGTCCTTTATATTAAAATTTTGAATATACTCAGGTACAACCTTTTCATTTAAAATTATATTAATAGGACTTATAAATTTCCCCTTCACAATTAATCTACATAAAAAATAATTCAGAAGAGAGGTTTTATAAAATACAATCATAGGTCTCTTGAAATATGCGACTTCAAGATTAACAGTACCTGAAACAGTAAGAACAAGATTGGAATTTTGGATTATATAATAAAGGTCTTCCTCTATTTTATACTCAAAATTAGAATTTTTAAAAATTTCATAAACTATTCTTTTAAATTCTTCATTTATTGCAGATATCAGCACTTTAAAATCTAATTTATTTTTCAAATTTTCTAAAATTTTTTTCATAACAGGTAAGTTATATATCAATTCTTCTTTTCTGCTTCCTGGCAAAACTCCTATTACATACCTATTTTCTTTTAAAATTTCTTTCTTTTCTTCATTATTTATAAGGTCAACAAATGGATGTCCAAAATAAAATGTAGGAATATTCTCTTTTTTGTAAATATCTATTTCAAAAGCAAAGATTGGAATAACAAAATCAATATACTTCTTTATAATTTTTATCCTTTTGTAATTATGAGCCCAGATTTTAGGAGGAATATAATAATATGTTTTATATTTCTTTTTCAATCGTTTTGCAACTTCAAGATTAAAACCAGGGTTATCAATGAATATTATAATATCTGGATTTTGTTTTTCTATCTCTTTTGTTAACTTTTTTAGAAAAGAGATATATAAGAAAATTTTTTTTATAACACCTGAAAAACCCATTTGTCCAAAAGGCATACCTTTTATTAAATTTGCACCTTCTTTTTCCATTCTTTCTCCACCTGTACCAAAAATAAATATATCCTGCTTTAATTTTTTAAATTTTCTGCATAAAAGTGAACCATAATTGTCACCAGATTTTTCTCCAGCAAGTATACATATTTTCATAATTCCACCTTTTTAAGTTAAATTATACTTAAATTTTCTCAATTTTACTACATTTTAAAAAACAGATGTTGTTTAAAAGATAGAATTTAGTAGTTCCATCGGCTATTATAGTTTTATAGGAGGTGGTAGTGGATGGAGAAATATATTTAATCCACACAATTTAAAATGAAAAGTTTCGGAGAATTTGTTCAGATGGATACTTCAAGTTTTCCAAATCTTTTTGTGGATATAAATAGTATATTTTATTTTAATTTTAGACGCGTTTTTTAAAAGATAGAAAAGTTATTTCTATTTACATATTATCAATTTAGAATACTTTACCTATTAAGTTTCTCTCTGAAAAAC
>JAMWCJ010000070.1 GCA_023818645.1 Candidatus Omnitrophota bacterium
ATCTTTGAGAAATAACTGTTTGAATTATATCCCCTTCATATATGTAATTTTTTACTTTTTCAACACTTTTTAAAAACTCTTTCTTCTTAAAGTTACTTTTAAACTTATCTTGATTTTCTTGAAATTCCCTTTCAATTAGTTTGAATGGTTTAAAGATTTCATTTGTAAAATTTAAAAATATTTCTCTCTCTTTATCATAAATCTGTTTTAGTGCTTTATCTTTATCAACAAATACATTCATAATTAAAAAAAACTTTCTTTTAAAATGGTCAAAAATTATTAATTTTTTTGGAAAGAAAAAAATAAAGTCAGGCAGAAAAAGGTCATCTTTACTTATTTCTGGTAACTTTTCTATATTTCTCACATAGTCATAAGATACAAAACCTACAAATCCACCTGTAAAAGAAGGAAGTGATTTAATTTTAAAAGTTTTATATTTTCTTAAAAAATTTTCTATTACTTTCAAAGAGCCATTTTTTTCAAATTTTTCAACTATCCTTTTTGTATAATCTATTATTTCAACTTTTTCATTTTTCCCTTTGATTATTATCTCTGGATATGTTCCGATAAAAGAATACCTACCTATCTTTTCTTCCTGTTCAGCACTTTCTAAAAGAAAATTATAACTACCTTTTGCAACTTTTAAGAAGGAAGAAACAGGCGTTTCAAAATCAGCAACAAATGATGTATAAAATGGAATAACATTTACCCTCTTACTTAAATTTCTAAATTGTTCAAAATTAGGGAATATCTCCATTTTTACAATACCTGTTCACAAATTATTTTCCAATCACCATTTCTTTTTACAAGATAAAGTATTTTTCTTGTTTTTGAAGAGAAATTATCTGAAGTATAGTTTTGTTTGAAAAAAGCGACTGCAAGGTTTCCTATCTTTTTTTCTCCGTATGGTAAAATTTGCAAATCAGATAATTCTACTTTTATATATTTTTTACTTTTATTTATTCTTTCCTTATATAACTTCCATTGGTCTCTATTTTTTCCATTAGATAAAAATTCTTGGTCATAAAATTTTATATATTCATTTATATTCTTACCTTCCCAGGCAGTTTTCCAATTCTCAACAGTTTCTTTTATCTTTTTTAAATCTTTAAATTCAGCAAATTCTTTGTCTCCTCCAATATAAATAAATGTCTCTCCTGGCTTGATAAATGGCATTATTTCTTTCATATCCTCATCGCTTACAACAATACACCCTTCACTATTGTAAGGAGGCCTTTCAATAGGTGTAGCATGAAACCATATCCCATCTCCATCTCTGTTTAATCTTACATCTATTGGATTAGGATAATTAAGAATAAAGGCACAGATACCATATTTTGGAGGTAATTTAGGTGGTTCTATCTTTGAAATTAAAAGATAAGCACCTTCAGGTGTCCTTTTATCCCCTTTTTTTTCTTTATCTCCTTTCCCTTCTCCTGTCGTGCATTTATATTCTTTAAATATATTAAATCCAAATCCATCAAATGAAACAATGAATAACTTCTGCTGTTTTTTTGAAACAGCAAGAAATGTATAAGGCAACAATCCTTCTATTTTTTCTTTCTTTACAATTTTTTCAACCTTTTCTTTCTTTTCTTCTTTCTTTGCAGTTAAATTTTTTATCTTTTCTCTTTCTAAATTTGCCATTTCTTTGTTATTCTCAAGTAAATATATTTTTAGAAGAATTTTATGAAGGGAAAGATCATCAGAAATTTTAAGTCCTTCATTAATATATTGTTTTGCCATTTTGTAATCACCTTTATTAAATTGGTAAAGAGAAAGATAATAAAAAAGCGAGATATCTTTTAAATTATAATTATATGCTTTTTCAAGTGCAGAAATACCTTCTTCATTTCTATTAATTCCTAATAATAATTTACCAAGATTATACCAGTAAACTGGATTCTGTGGAGAAATTTCTGTCGCAATATAATAAAGATTAATTTTTTCTACTATATTTTGACTTTTTTCTATTCTTTTTTCTATATAAGAAAGTGCATTTTTTCTATCTGTTAGAGAAATATCAAGTAATAATTCATATACTTTTGGTTTTAAATTTATCTCCTGAAAAATCAAAGCAAGTTCTATCTTTGCTTCAGTTTTACCTACTGTCCCTTCTAAAATTTTCCTATATTCCTCTATTATTTCGTAATTATTCGGATTTTGTTTTATTGCTTTCTTGTATTCTTCAAGAGATAATTTAAAATATCTTCTTGCTTTATCTTCTGGTTTTGATATTAAAAATGGCTCACTTTCTTTGACAAAAAGAAAGAAAAAACCGACAAAAAAAAGGATTTTTACTCTTTTCATTAAAACTTTTTCATTCAATGATTATTGCCTCAACAGGGCAACTTTCAGATGCCTCTTTTACTTTTTCTTCAAGTTCAAGCGGAACATTCTCAAGTTTTACTTTTGAAACTGTTTCACCCATTTCAAAAACTTCGGGACAAATATCTACACATAATCCACATCCTGTGCAAAGATCTTCATCAATTCTTACTTTCATCTTTCCTCCTTCCTTTTTTAAAGAATATTAATTTAAACTTTTTCTAAAATCCTGTCAAACCTGCTGGGGGAATAGGACTCGAACCTATACGCCGGGATCCAGAGTCCCGTGTCCTACCATTAGACGATCCCCCAGTTTAATCTTTTTTTCTTAAAACTATTTTATAATCTTTGTCTTTTTTACTCAGGATAATATGACCTTCTCTTGCAAGCCATCCCAATCCCATTATAAGTAAATCTCTGTCTCTTCCAGTTGTTTCAATCAATTTTTCCAGTGTGGTTTCATTATATTTTTCCAGATACTGCCATATTTCTCCTGCTACTATCCCTATTTCTGTTATCATCTTTCCTCCTTGCTTATTTTATTTTATCATTTTTCTTCTTTTTTGTGAAGCGTTTTACATCTTGGGCATCTGCTTATATCTTTACTCTTACTATCAATATATTCATAAAAACATAAAGGACAACTCCATAATGTATCTTCTTTTTTTATTTCTATGTATCTTCTCTTTTTCTCTAAAATAAACCACATAAATAAAATGCAGACACTTATAATCAAATAAATAGTTGCAGCAAGGTCAATAGGTATTTTTATCATTTAAGTTTAAAAATTAAAGTTATAATTCCCCACACATCTTTCTCTGTTTTAACAGGTTCAAATAACCAATTTTTAAATCTTGCCTCAGCATAAAAATCAATCTCAGGACTCCCTGAAGAAAAAATTATTTCTGTATTTGACACTTTACCTTCAGGATTAACCCAGAATTTTATTTTAACTTTCCCCTCCATCCCTTTTTTTTGTGCCGATAATGGATAATCAATCTTCTCTTTATATAAAATTTTTCTTGTTCCTGCTGGGCCTTCAATAGACACTTCTGATGGACTTTCCTGAACAACATTTAAAACAGGGAAAGATGAAATATTTATTTCTTTTTCTTCTAATTTTTCAATATCTATATCAAGTTTAACAGGTGTTATATATTCTTTTTCATCAATTGCTTCTTTTGAACTAATATTTAAAGAAACAAAATCTTCTTCAGGTTTAACTTTTTCCATCCCTATATATTCTCTTACCTTCTTTGAAATTAAAATATTTCTTTTTTCAGGACTTTTTGTTTCTGATGAAGGATAGATGATAATTTCTATAGGTTTTGTTCTTTTTAAAGGCAAGGGGAGAATAATAGAGAAAATAGATAAACCAAAAAGATGAAAAAATAAACTTACTAAAATTGCTCTTAAAAAAATATAATTTATTTTCATCTTAAAATTCTGGCAATGTCGCTACTGCAATCCTTTCTATCCCACATTTCCTTGCTTTATCCATAACACTCACAATCACTCCATGTTTTGCATCTTTATCCCCTTTTATAATCAGTATTATATCCCCTTTTTGACCAATTATTTCTTCTTTCAAAGCCCTTTCAAAATCTTTTAAATTTACAATTCTACCTTTAAAATATATCTTCCCTTCCTCTGTAATGTTAACAAAAATCTCCTTCTGCTTTATTATATCTGTTGTTTCTGCCTTTGGTAACTTTATTTTTATTCCAGGTTGCATAATAAAACTTGAACTCAACATAAAAAATATGATTAATTGAAAAATAACATCAACCATTGGAGTAAGATTTATTTCTCCCTTTATAATCTCACGATGTCTTTTGAACACCATATATTAATTTTACTTTCTATATGTTCGTATATCAAGCAAAATGATAAAATAAAATTATGAGAAAATATATATGTGGTATTGATGAAAATGGGTTTGGTCCTATTTTGGGACCTCTTATAGTTACAGGCATCTTGACCACAGAAAATATAAAAATTCCTGTTTATATAAAAGACAGCAAAATTTTTTACAAAAATAAGAATGATTTCAAAAAATTGGAAGAAATTGCAATTGTTATTTTTTACTTAATTGAAAATAAATTGCCATTTTCTCCTTATCAGATATTTCAGAAGTTTACTTATAACAATTGTTCTTTTAAGGAAAACATATGCGAAAAAAACATCCCTTCTCGTTTTGAAAATAAAAATTTAGATGATATTAAAAATAAGTATAAAGACATTTTAAAAGAGAAGGATAAAATCAGAAGAGTAATTGTAAAGCACATTTGCCCTCATTTTTTTAATGAATTTGTCAGTAAAAGGGAATCAAAATTTTTGTTAAATTTATTAAATTTCTTTGAAATAATAAAAGAGACAGAAAATTATAAATATATCAAATTTTTCTGTGGTAAAATTGGCTCAACCATATATTATAAAGATTACCTAAAGCATTTTTTTCTTGATTATCAGATTAAAACTGTTAGGGAAGATGATGAACTTTCACAATATATACTTTCAAAAAATGATATCTTTTTTGAACTCGGTTTTTATAAAGATGTTGAAAATGTGTCTCCTGTTGCTTGTCTTTCTTCTATAATCGGAAAATACATAAGAGAAATTATTATGATAAGTGTAAGGAAAAGTTTAAATATAGAAGAAAATATTTCAGGATATAGAGATAAAAAAACAAAAAAAATTATAGAAAAGATTGACTTCTCAAAATACAGAAAAAACTGTATAGTCCGAATCTCGTAAACCGCAATTATCAACAATCTCCAGCGTCCACCTCGTAGGTGGGAAAGGGGATATTGACAGGTTGATTAAAGAGGGGTAATATGTTAATAATGAGTAAAATTGTAGAATTTTATAGAAATTTGAATAAGAAAAAGAGAATTACTTTTTGGGTTTGTGTTGGTATTATATTTCTTACAATTGTCCGTGTTTCTGTCTGGAGTGCAAGGAAAGATAAAACTCCTACCACAAAAACATTCATAAAGCAGTTAAAAAGTCAAAACAAAAATGAAAAAATTTATGGGATTTATAATGTTGGGAATCTTAAAATAAAAGAGGCATTACCAGAACTTGAAGAACTTTATCAAAAAGAAAGCGATGAAGAAATAAAAAGAGTTTGTGCATGGAGTATAGGACAGATTGATTTTAATAAACTACTTACCTACCTTGATAGTTCAGATAAAAAGACAAAAGAGATAACTTTTGAAACGATATTAAAAATTGACAAAAAAAATATAAATTATTTGATAGATAGATTTGATAAGGAAGATATAGAAACAAAATTTAAAATACTTGATTATATAAGTTCGTCTGAATATCAGGATAAATTACTGAAAATTGTAGAAAATGAAAAAGAGGAAATTCCAGTTCGGAAAAAAGCAATTGATATATTGAAAGAAAAAGCGAAATTTGAAGATGTTGAAACTTATTTATGGGCACTTTATTATAGAGAACAAAATGATGAAATGAAAAATTATGTTTACCATGTTATAAATGAAATGAAAAAAAGGAGTCAAAAATGAAAATTAAAAAATCTGGCTTCACCTTAATTGAACTTTTAGTTGTAATTACAATAATTTCAATGCTTGCAGGCCAGATTTTACCATCTCTTTCAACTGCAAGAGAAAAAGGAAGGCAGGCAAATTGTGTAAACAATTTACATCAAATTGGACTTGCAATTGAAATGTATTATCAAGATTATGATGATTACCCAACATGGCTTTCAATTCTATGCAAAGGTGCGTCAGGAATTGGTATGAATTATCTTGGAACAGGAAAGATTTTTTTATGTTTAACCGACTTAAATAAAGGGAATAAAGGTCATGGGAATCCATCTTTTCCTGAAATCTGTGATATACCTTTAACAAAAGTTACCAATAGTTATCCTTCATATAGTCCAAGTGCTTTTGACCAGAATGCTTATACTTATAGAAATCCTTCTGTTGAAAGTTGTTCATATTCATACGAATTCGCACCAACACACTGCAAATGGTTTGAAAGTTCAAGGAATCCAACAGAAATAGCCCAGGCAGATTCAAATAGTGATGGAGTTGTTACATGGAAAGAAGCAAAAATGTGGCAATCAATGCATGGATATGGAGGCCAGGTTCCAATAGTAAGATGTTTCTGGCATTATTACAATCACAAACAAAAGGTTTTAAATCTTGCTTTTAGGGATTATAATGTTTTTATTAGTGATCCTGAATGGGAATCATCTTCTTATTAAATTCTGAAAATTTGAACAAAACCAATTAACTGTCTTTTCAATTCCATTTTCTATACTAAATTTTGGAGACCAGTCAGTTTGTTTTTTAATCTTTTCAATTGATAGACAACTTCTTTTTAATTCTCCTTTCTTTTCTTCTCCATATGTCTTCTTACAATCTTTTCCAATCTTTTCCTTTATTATCTCAAAAATCCTGTTTACACTTGTTTCAATCCCTGTTCCTACATTAAAAATGCCTGTTGTATCATTATTCATAAAAGAAATATTTGCATTAACCACATCTTCAACATAAATAAAATCTCTTGTCTGATTTCCATCCCCAAAAATAATACATTCTTTCCCACTCAATATCCTTGATATGAAGATTGCGATAACACCTGCCTCTGAAAGATAATTTTGCCTTGGACCATAAACATTACCATATCTCAATGCAACATAATTTATTCCATATTTTTTCCAGTAAGCATAAAGCAATTTTTCACAGGTTAATTTTGATATCCCATAAACACATATAGGAAATGGCTCAACTGTCTCAGGAGTGGGAAAAATATCTGTTAATCCATAGATAACCCCTCCTGTTGAAGAAAATATAATTTTTTTAGGTGGTTTTTCTTTCGCAATCTCAAGAAGATTTATAATCCCTCCGATATTGACATCAACATCAAAAATAGGATCTTCTTCTCCTTTCCTTACATTTATCTGACCTGCAAAATGGAAGATATAGTCAAAATAATTATTCTTAAAAATCTTCTCAAGTTTCTTTTTATCTCTTATATCAATGTTATAAAAAATCGCTTTTTTATTCAGATTCTCAATAAAACCTGTTGAGAGATTGTCAATAACTATAACTTTGTAATTTTTTTCTATCAATTTATCAACTGTATGACTTCCTATAAAACCACATCCACCAGTAATAAGGACTTTTTCCAATTCTCAATCCTTCAAAACCACATCTTTAAGCCAATAACTATTCTCAACATGCCATTTAACTGTTCTATCAAGTCCTTCATAAATATCTACTTTCGGTTCCCAGTTTAGTAAATTTTTTGCCTTACTTATATCAGCATATGTTGCTTTAATATCTGCTTTATGAAATGGCTTATATATAATTTTTGCCTTTTTATTCAATTTCTCTTCAATAATTTTTATAACTTCATTTAATTGATGTGGATGGCTATTCCCAAGATTTATTATATGAAAACCTGACAGAGAAACTCCACGAATAGTACCTTCTGCTATATCTTCAACATAAGTAAAATCCCTGCTTTGAGTCCCATCTCCATAAACAGTTATTTCTTTTTCTTCATAAATCAATTTTATAAATTTAAATATACTCATATCAGGCCTTCCACATGGTCCATAAACTGTGAAATATCTAAAAATAATAACATCTATCCCAAAAAGATAATGGTAAGTATAACAGGTAACTTCTGCTGATTTTTTACTTGCTGCATATGGAGAGATGGGATTATTAACAGATAATTCTTCTTTAAATGGCATCTCACATCCAGCATAAAGAGAAGAAGTTGAAGCAAAAATATATTTTTTAATACCGAAATCCTTTGCACATTCAAGTAGATTTAGATTCCCCATAACATTTGTCTGATAATAAATTTCTGGATTTTCAATACTACCTCTTACTCCTGCACGAGCAGCAAGGTTTATGATTACATCTGGTTTTGCTTCCTTTACAACATATTTAATATTTTCTTTTGAAATATCAAGTTTAACAAATGCAAAATTTTTATTTTTTTCTAATCTATCTAATCTATATTTTTTCAATTTTACATCATAATAATCATTCAAATCATCAATGCCAAGAACTTCCTCCTCTTTTTCAAGCAATTTTTCACAAACATTTGCACCTATAAAACCACAAGCACCTGCAACAAGAACTTTTCCCATACCATAAATTATATCACAAATTTAAAATCTCAAATCAATTTAATTGACAAGAAGAAGAAATAAGGGTAAAATCAAATTGTGAGAAAAGTAAAAAATAAAGGGGTGGCGTTAATAGCAGTAATTGTAATGATTGTTCTTTTTTCTTCCCTTATTATGGTTATCGTCCTTTCTGCAACAAGTTCTATAAAAAGAGCATATTATTTTCATGATAAACT
>JAMWCJ010000071.1 GCA_023818645.1 Candidatus Omnitrophota bacterium
ATCTTTATTTTTCATAACAAACAAAACTTCTTCTGGAATATTTAAAAAATTTTTTATTTCTAATATTAAATTTTTAAAAATAATTTTTATTTCATCAAAAGTAAAAAGAATTCTAAAAATTCTCTGAGTAAATATTTCTATATCATATTTCAAAATTTTAACCCTCAAAAAATTCTGTAATTTCTCTTTTAAAGGATTAAAGAGTATTGCAACAGAAAATCCACTTATCAACAAAGGCCAGTTTTTAGGTTCAATTGCAAAAAAGAGAAGTATTTTATTCAAAAGATAATAGACAAAAAAATATATTATAAGTAAAGATAATGAATGAAGCAAATATAAAGATATTTTTTCATAAACCAATGTTATATCCATTATTTTATATTTTGCGATTCCATAAATCATCATTCCAACCATAATAATAGAAGCAAAAGGAGGTAATCTATCCGTAATACTCATTTCAAAAAGTATAGAGAAAATACAGGAAATTGTTACAAAGAGAGTTGCTAATAAGACACCTAAAAATATATATTGAATTTCAAGATTTAAAACTCCAGAACTCTTCTTTTTCTTTTTATATAGTTTTTTAAGTCCTAAAATAAGCATCAGTAATACATTTGCCATATATATAGACAATTCTAATTTGCCATATTTAACTATCAAACTTGATTTGATATTTTGAAAAATACCTGGTTGAGCGAAATATGTTTCAAGTATAAAACTTGGAGAAAACGATATAAAAAGATTACATAGACCAAGTAAAAAAAGCAAAATAATCATTCTTGTTTCATCTTTTGCTAATTTCTTTTCTCCAATAGTTGAAACAAATAAATAGAAAGAAAAAGGTATAAATGTAGCATAAGCAAAAACAAATCTAACTAAAAATTCTCCTTTCTTAGGATCAAGGATAGAAGCAATAAAAAAAGATATTAAAGCCCAGATAGATAACTGGAAACAAAGGAAAGTAAAAACCCTATTTGACAACTTTTTTTTACTTCTAAAAATCACAAGTAATCCAAAACATAGATTTGTTACACTAACTGTTAAAAATATAATTGACAAACTATTTATCTTCATATTTTTTTATAATTAAAGAAGAATTGTTTCCACCTGCTCCATGTGAATTTATTAGACAATATTTTATATCAGATATCCTTGGTTTATTTGGAATATAATCAAGGTCACATAAAGGGTCTGGATATTCATAATTTATTGTAGGTGGTAATATTTTTTGTAAAAAAGCCATTATACAAGATATCAATTGTAATACACCACCAGAACTTAATGGATTACCTATCATTGATTTTATTGAAGAAACAGGTATTTTATATGCATATTCACCAAAAACATTTTTAATTGCTAATGTTTCAAAATAATCTAAAAATGGGTCAGATGGACCATGAGCAGAAATATAATCAATACTTTCTTTTTTTAAAAATGAATCTTTTAAACAATTTATCATTGCTTTCTCAAATCCTTCACCTGCTTTTGAATCTTCTTTTTCTGTCCATCTTCCATAACCAGTAATTTCACAATAAATATTTGCATTTCTTCTTATTGCATTATAATATTCTTCAATGACAACCATTCCAGCACCTTCTGATAATACTCCTCCATCTCTTAATTTATCAAATGGTCTACTTGCTCTTTCTGGCTCTTCATTTCTTAAACTCATTATTTTTGAAGCAGAAAGCCCTCCAATTATTAAAGGTGTTATTGATGCATCAACTCCACCGGCAATTACAATATCATAATTGCCTTTTTTTATTTCCTGATATCCAAAACCAATTGCATCCAATCCTGATGAACAGTTCGTTGAAATAGTTAATGTTGGTATTTCAATATTAAATTCATTTAAAATTTCCTGTGTTGCTTTATAAGGGGCTGCTGCAAAAATTCCAAATGGAAAGATACTTTTATAACCCTTTTTTAGTAAATTTTTATGTTGTGATTCAATAAAATCCATTGCAGATGTACTTACTCCTAAACAAATAATTGTTTTGTCTGGGGCAAGTGATTTTAAATCTATTTTTGAATCTTCAATTAACATTTTTGCACAGGCAACAGCAAATTGTGAAAATCTTGCCATTCTTCTTATCTTCTTTGTATCCTCTATAAAATTCTCTGGTTTAAAATCATTCACTTCTCCTGCAATTTTTACAGGTAAATCTGTTGTATCAAAAGATGTAATTTTTTTTATTCCACTTTTCCCTTCTTTAAGTGCATTCCAGAAATTCTCCTTCCCTATACCATTTGGAGAAATAACACCAATTCCAGTAATAACGACTCTTTTTTTCATCTCTTTTCACTTTCTCTATTTATTCTTTCAACTTCTTCTCTCAGTTTTTCACTATTTCCTGA
This sequence comes from Candidatus Omnitrophota bacterium, assembly GCA_023818645.1. Lineage (GTDB taxonomy): Bacteria > Ratteibacteria > UBA8468 > B48-G9 > JAFGKM01 > JAMWDI01. Next base: position 2,359 of record JAMWCJ010000071.1, read on the forward strand.
ATAAAAATAAACCCTATTAAACTTTAAAAATTCTTCTGTATTATTAAAGCCACTATATAAATAAAAAAGATAATCCTCATTTGAAATTGAAGTATTTATTCCAAGTTTTAAAACATCTTTCTGAAATTTTTCTGTCTCATATGCAAATTCTTTAAAACTCATACCATTAACTTTATAAGGAAGTGGCTGCCACATCCTTGGAGGGAAAAGCGCTTTTATTTTATAATTCATAACTTTTAATGGATATGTTTCTTTGTTTAATTTAAAATTAAATCTTTCAGGATATTTAAACCATACTGTTCCAGGATAAATACCAGGAAATTGAATTAAACAGGAATCTACATTAACCTGTCTTAAAAAATCAATTGTTTCTTTCCTTGTTTGTTCTGTTTCAAAAGGTGCAGGATAAATTAAACTTGCGACAGTAAAAATTCCTGCTTGTTTACATTTTTTCAGAACTTGTAACATTACTTCCTTTTTTATATTTTTGTTCATCCCTTTCTTTAATATTTCTTCATTGCCTGATTCAACTCCAAAAAATATTGACTGACATCCTGACTTTTTTAGAATTCCAAAATCAATATTAAATTCTTCAGCATATCCTGAACAAGCATAATCAATTTTTATTCCTTGATTAATTATCTTTTTTGAAAAATCTAAAATTAAATCTCCTGGAGTACTTGAACCAGCAAATCTATAAAGATATGTTTTGTAATTATTGATATAAAAATTAATTTCTTCTATCAATTTTTCAATAGATTTCTTTTTCCTTTTTCCACTTTTTTTTGGATGAATGCAGAAAAAACAAGAATTTTGACATCCTCTACTTTCATCAATTACAAACATCTTCATCTTTTTATCTATATTCCAATAAACTTCTTTGTTATACACTGGAAAAGGTAATTCATCTAATTCTTCAATATATTTTCTTTCTGTCTTGAAAACTTTGCCATCTTCTTTATAAATTATATTTGGTATATCATTAAGTTTCTTTTTCCCTTGAACAAATCTACAAAGTTCAACAATTGTCTCTTCTCCCTCTCCATAGCATAAAGCATCAAAAAAATCACCTTTTTCAAAAATTAAGTGTTCAAAAATGTCCACTTGAGGTCCACCACCAAATATTTTAATTTCCGGTTTTTGTTTTTTTAAATATCTTCCTATCTCAATAGACCAGTCAAATCCATCACCAGCCCATAATTTAAAACCTACAAAATCAATTTTCTCTTTTTCTATTTTTATTAAGAGATTTTCTTTTAACTTTTCTATATAGATATTCTTACGCCTTTCAATCTCTTTTGAAACACTTTTCAATTTAAATATTTCAAAAATGCCTGGTTTCTTTTGTTCAATAAAAATTTTATTTGCAAAATTAGTCAGAAATTTCTTTATTTCTACTGTATAAATCTCATCAAAAATAGATGGTAGATTAAAATCAAGAATTTCAATATCTACATTATTTTTAATTAGGCAGGAAGCAAGTAAGGCAAGCCCATTATCTGGCACAAAATCAGATAAACTTCTTGGTATTCCAGCAATTGTAATTAATATACCTTTCATATTTTTTATTTTAAAATTTTCTTCTGATTTTTTCAAATTTTAAAACTTGGCATACTTTTTGCATATATAGAAAGAAAAAGGAGATTTTATGAAAACAAAAATTTTCTATCTTTTTTTGTTCTGCAATTCTTTATTATTTTCTCAAGCATTTAAAAATCCACCAGAAAGTTGTTCCGCCCTTTCTCAAAGTGGTGCTTTTGTAGCTCAGAGTAACGATGCTTCTGCGGTTAATTTCAATCCAGCCGGTCTAATTCAAATTAAAAATGGGGAATTTATTTTTGGTTTTAATTTTCCATATTCAAAGACTGAATATACTTATTTCGCCGGGAAAGAAGAAAATAAATATAATTTTGCAGTTTTGCCTTATTTTTACTATGTCCCTAAATTAGAAAATGATGGATTTAAGTTTGGTATAGGATTTAATTCTCCCTATGGTCAATCAAATGAATGGAGTCAAGATTTAGTTAGAAAATGGAACTATCAAATCCCTTATTATTCAAGTATGCAAACAGGCAATTTCATAACTTCTTTTTCTCTAAAATTAACTTCTGATTTTTCAATTGGCTTTGGATTAAATTACACCTATAATAGATTGGTTTTAAAAAATCTTATTTTTATTCCTAACCCCGGGATCGAAACTATAGGAAAGATGGATGTAAATGGATATAGTTATAATGGAACTATTGGAGTACTTTATAAAAAAGAAAAATTATCTATCGGAACTGTCTATAGAACTGGATATAGTGTTGATTATCATGGAACCTGTGAAATATTTGACAGTAATTATCCAGCAAATATAAAAGTAGATTTTCCAGATAGAATAAATTTTGGTATCGCTTTTTATCCTATAAAAAATTGGAAAATTGAATTTGATACAGAATATTATGGATTTTCTTCTGTAAAAAGTATTTATGTTGACCCAGGATTTATCCCTTCATATGAAATCCCTAAAAATTGGAAGAATATTTATAATTTCTATTTTGGGACAGAATATATCAAAAATGAAAAGTTGAAATTAAGAGGTGGTATAGCAAAATTAAATTCACCGATACCAGAAGAAACATGGGAACCAAGTTTACCTGATGCAGATACTTTTATAATCTCTTTCGGAACTGAAATAGAAACAAAAATAGGAAAAATAGATTTGACAATTTTAACTTCTATACCAGAGAAAGTAAAAAAGGAGGGTAATTATGAAGGAATATATCAATCAAGAGGATTTTTTTTCGCAGTCGGATATAAAAAAGAATTTTGATGAAAAAAAAGATACTATATTAGTTATAGATGATGAAATCGGTCCAAGAGAATCTCTGAGAATACTATTCAAATATAAATATAATGTTATTACTGCTGAAGATGGAGAAAAAGGGATAGAGATAGTAAAGAATAGAAAAGTTGATATCATTATTCTTGATTTAAGGATGCCTGGAAAAAACGGGATTGAAACACTGGCTGAAATAAGAAAATATAATCAAAATGTCCCTGTAATTATTTTAACCGGTTACGGAGATATGGAAACAGCAAGAAAAGCAATGCATTATGAAGTATTAGAATTTATGAGTAAGCCATTTTCAATAACAGAAATGGAAGAAATTGTAGAAAAAGGGATAGAAAAGGGAAAAATAAAAATTGAAACTGAAAAACTAAAAGAAGAATTAACTTTTTTAAAAGATACTCTTATTAAAAGAATTAATGAAGTAGAAAACCTTGCTGTGATTGGCCAAACATCTTTAGAAATTATTCACGAAGTAAATAATCTTCTTGCTGTAATTCAAGGTTATACACAACTATTATCAGAAGAAGTTAATTCAAAAAAAATTACTTTAAAATATCTGACAATAATTGAAAGGGAGATCAAAAGATGTAAAAATATCGCTAAAAGTATTCTTGAACTCGCAAAAAAAGAGCAAACAAGTATTGAACAAGTAAGTTTAAATGAATTAATTGAAAATATTATTGAATTTCTTAAAGGGTCACATCTTTGTAAAAATATAAATTTTTTAGTTAAAATTCCAGAGTATTCTGTAATTGTTAAATCTAATTATAACCATCTACATCAAGCAATTTTTAATATTTTCTTAAATTGTATCCAAGAACTTACAAAAGAAAAAGAAAAGGAAGGAATTATAAATGTAGAAATTAGCAAAACAACGGACAAAGTCATATTATATATAAGAGATAATGGAAAAGGAATCCCCCCTGAAATAATTGAAAAAACTAAAGAACCATTTTATACAACTAAACAAGAAGGTACTGGATTGGGTTTATATTTAACAACAAAAATCATAAGTAAATATGGAGGAAGATTTGAAATTAATAGTAAAATAAACGAAGGGTCAGAGTTTAGAATAACATTTCCTTTATCTTAAATAAGAGTTTAAAATTTTCATTTGATTTCTATATTTGTTAACAGTCCTGGGAGAAATCTTAATACCAAAATATCCAAGTTTTTCTGCTATTTTCCTGTCAGAAAGCGGTTTATCCTCATTTTCAATTATCTTTTTAATGTTTCTCATTATAAAAGTTTTACTTAATGAGTATTTGAACTCTGAAATAAATAAATCTCTAATTTTTAAAAGTCCTTTTGAATAAATAAGATATTTTCCGTTTACTGCTCTACTTATTGTAGATACACTTACATTCAAGGTCTTTGCAATATCTTTTAATCTCAAAGGCAATAGGTTTCCATTTTTAAAAAACTCTTTTTGATAATTAACTATTTTATTAAATAGATCTTCAAGGAATTTTTTTCTTTTTTCAATCATTTCTATTATCATTTTTACTCTTTTTATTTTTTTTAAAAGAAATTTTTTTTCTTTCTGTGAAATAAATGGAGAACTTAAAAACTTTTCATAATCAACTTCTATTTTGATAAAAGGAGATATTTTATCTTCAATAACTACCTTAAACATATCTCCATCTTCTAAAATCCTTCCCTCAGGAATAATTCTTCTACTAATAGGTTTTTTAGAATTTCTAACTGGAAATGGTCTTAACTTCTTTATTTTTTCAATAAGTTCATTTATTGATGTTTCGTTAATTTTCAGTTTTTGTGCTATTTTTTTATATTTCTTTTTCACAAGTAAATCCCAGCAATCTTGAACTATAGTAATTAAATTTTTATCATCTTTGAAAAATTTTTTAATCTGAAGTAATAAACATTCCTGTAAATTTCTTGCCCCTATACCGGTTGGCTCTAATGATTGAACAATTTTTAATGATTTTTCTACTTCTTGCTCACTTACATTTAACATTTTTGATACATCTTTTAATTCCATCTTAAAATAACCGTTATCTTCAAGATTCATAATTATAAATTCACATATTTGCAATAAATTTTCTGGAATATTTAACAAATATAATTCCTCTATTAACTTTTCTTCAAATGTAGTTTCTTGATATACTTTATTTATTTCTTCTTCATTATAATCAAAATGCAAAAAAGGATTTTCTTCGCTTTCTTTTTTCAAAAACTCAATTAATGAATATGTTGGGAAATTTAGAATTTCTAAAAACAATATTTGAGACGGTAAAAGTTTAAGTTCTAATTTTGGACTTACAAATATTTTATTTTCCATAAATTAAATTTAACTCAATTTTATAAATATTGTATAATAAAAAACAAAAGGAGTAAAAATGGCAAATTCAATATTGGTTGTAGGATTACTGGGACTATTTTTTGGTATTTTCCTTTCTTTTGTTTATACAAAATTTAAAATTGAAGAAAACCCATTGTTTTCAAAAATTTATGAACTTCTACCAAAGGCAAATTGTGGTGCCTGTGGATTTGCTGGTTGTAGTGCCTTTGCTGAAAGTCTAATAGAAAACAAAACAACACCTGAAAAATGCGTTATGGTTGATAAACTTTCACTTGTGAAGATATGCGAAATACTTGGGATAGAAGCAGAAAAAAAGGAAAAATTTGTTGCAAGAATTTTATGTCATGGTGGAGTCAATGCCAAAAAAAAGTTTGAGTATACAACAATAAAAACCTGCAATGCTTTAAATGCTATCTTTGACACAAACTTTGAATGTATTTATGGATGTCTTGGGCTTGCTGATTGTGTTAGAATATGCCCTGTTAACGCTATCACAATTAAAGAAAATGGTTTACCTGAAATAAATGAAGAAAAATGCATAGGGTGTGGTAAATGTGTTCAAATATGTCCAAAAAAAATCATAAAATTATTACCCTACGATAAAAAAGTTTACATTGCTTGTTCTTCTTTTGAAAAAGGAGCAATAGTTGTTAAAATATGCAATTCAGGTTGTATAGGATGTGGTAGATGTGCAAAAGTATGCCCTCAAAATGCAATAAAAATAGAAAACAACCTTGCTATTATTGACTACGAAAGATGTGACAATTGTGGAAAATGTGTTGAAGAATGTCCAAGAAAAATAATATTCTTCTCAAAGGTTTCAATACTTGCATAAATGGAAAAAAATTTAAAGATTACAGTTTCTTTTCTTGGTAAAAATTATAATGGGTGGCAAAAACAAAAAAATAAAAAAACAGTTCAGGAAACAATTGAAAACACTCTAAAGGAAATTTTTAAAACAGATATCAAACTAATTGGATGTGGAAGAACAGATAGTAAAGTAAATGGTGTAAACTATGTAGCAAATTTTAAATTACAGACAAAATTAT
>JAMWCJ010000008.1 GCA_023818645.1 Candidatus Omnitrophota bacterium
CCTGTTGTTGATAAAAATTATAAACAGATAGGAGCAAGTGCAATTGCATATAAACAAGTTGTTATTGCCTCAACTCCAATTGATATAAATCTTGCAAAACAATTAAATATTTTATTACTTGAACTTGGAGTACCTGAAAATAAAATTATTATGGACCCAACTGTTGGAGCACTTGGTTATGGAATTGAATATACTTATTCTGTTATGGAAAGAGATAGGATTGCAGGTCTTCTTCAAGGAGATGATAAACTTGCATTTCCATTATATTGTTATTTATCAAAGGAGGTCTGGAAAATTAAAGAAGTAAATATTCCTGAAAGTTCTGATTTTAAAATTGGAAAAGAGGCTGAAAGAGGAATAATGTTTGAGGCATTAACTGCAACTTTACTTTTACTTGCTGGTGCAGATATTGTTGTTATAAGGCATCCAGAAACAATAAAATTAATAGATGAATTTATAGAAGAGATGAAATGAAAAAGGGGAAAATTTTAATTGATTTTGAAAGATGTTTTGCCTGTAAAACATGCGAAATTGAATGTGCTTTTTCTCATAGTCAAGAAAAAGATTTCTTCCAATTTATTGAGAATCCTGATAGAATGCCATCTGTAAGAATTAAAAAAATAGGCCAATACATTACTCCTTTAAGATGTTTGCATTGCGACTTCCCTTCATGTGTAGTTATATGTCCAACGAAAGCATTAAAAAAAGATGAGAATAAAATTATAATTATAGAAAATGAAAAATGTGTTGGATGTGGTATGTGTGTGGTTGTCTGTCCTTATGGAGTACCTCATATAAATAGAGATAAAAAGATTTATACAAAATGTGATTTATGTATAGAAAGATTGAAAGATGGGCAATTACCTGCTTGTGTTTTAAGTTGTCCAAATAAAGCATTGAAATTTTTTGAATTTGAAGAGAAAAATGAAAAAGTTAGAAGTAGATAAAATTTTAGAAAAAAATGGATGGAAGAAAAATAAGATAGTCGGAATTTTACAGGATATTCAGGATGTTTATTATTATTTACCAGAAGATGTTCTTATCTATATTTCAGAAAAACTTAATATCCCTCTTTCACAAATTTATTCTATTTCTACATTTTACAAAGCATTTTCATTAAAACCAAAAGGGAAATATAGAATTAAAATTTGTCTTGGAACTGCTTGTCATGTGAGGGGCGGTTATATAATTTCTGAATTTCTAAAAAATAAACTTAAAATTTTGCCTGGAGAAACAACAAAAGATGAACTTTTTTCTTTTGAAACAGTCAATTGTCTTGGTGCATGTGCTATTGGTCCAATTGTTGTTATAAATGAAAAATATTATGGTCAGATGGATGTTGAAAAGACCGAAAAATTGATTAATAAACTGAAATGAAAAAAATAAATGATATTGAAGAATTAAAAAAATTGAGAGAAAAATTAATTAAGGGAAAAAATAAAGAAGGAATTGTAATAAGTGTTTGTATGGAGACAGGTTGTATTGCTTCAGGAAGTTATGAGATTTATAAAGAACTATTAAAAGAGGTTAAAAGATTAAAGGATAAAAAAGTAAAAGTTCTTAAAACTGGATGTCATGGATTTTCTGAAGTTGACCCTGCAATAGTTATCTATCCTGAAAAAATATTCTACATAAAAGTGAAAGTCGATGATATAGATGAAATAATTGAAAAAACAATTCAAAAAAGAGAAATTATTGAAAGGTTAACATATAAGGATGAAACAACAGGCGAAATTATACCTTATCTTGACCAAATCCCATTTTATAAAAAACAAAAGAAACTGGTCCTATCATTAAATGGCTTAATTGATCCTGAAGACATAAATGATTATATTCTCTATGGTGGCTATTCTGCATTATCAAAAGTTCTGTTTGAAATGGAGCCAGAAGAAATTATTGAGGAAATTAAAAAATCTGGTTTAAGGGGTAGAGGTGGAGGAGGTTTCCCAACAGGTAAAAAATGGGAATATTGTAGAAAAGCAGAAGGAGAACCAAAATATGTTATATGTAATGCAGATGAAGGAGACCCTGGTGCTTTTATGGATAGAAGTGTTATTGAAGGGAATCCCCATTCTGTTATAGAAGGTATGATTATTGGTGCTTATGCTATAGGTGCCAATGATGGTTTTGTTTATATAAGACATGAATATCCTCTTGCTTTAAAAAGATTAAGTTTTGCAATTCAACAGGCAAGGGAATATGGCTTTCTCGGAGAAGATATTCTTGGTTCAGGATTTTCTTTTGACATTGATATTGTTAGAGGGGGTGGTGCATTTGTCTGTGGAGAATCAACTGCTTTAATGGCATCAATTGAAGGAAAAGTTGGTGAACCAAGAGCAAAATATATACATACAGTTGAAAAAGGCCTTTATGAAAAACCTACCTGTTTAAACAATGTAGAGACATGGGCAAATGTTCCTTTCATAATAAATAATGGATGGGAAAAATTTGCAGAAATTGGAACTGACACAAGTAAGGGAACAAAAATATTTTCTCTTGTTGGGAAGGTTAAAAATACAGGGCTTGTTGAAGTTCCAATGGGAATAACTTTAAAAGAGATAATTTTTGATATTGGTGGAGGGATAAAGGGGAATAAAAAGTTTAAAGGAGTTCAAACAGGTGGACCATCTGGAGGAGTTATACCTGAAAAATATCTTGATTTACCAGTTGATTTTGATAAGTTAAATGAAGTTGGTTCTATGATGGGTTCAGGTGGAATGATAGTTATGGATGAAGATACATGTATGGTTGATGTTGCAAGGTATTTTTTGAATTTTTTAAAAGAAGAGTCATGTGGTAAATGTGTTCCATGCAGAGAAGGAATAAACCAGATGCTTTCAATTTTAAATAGGATTACTGAAGGAAAAGGCAAAATTGAAGATATAGAAATTTTAAAAGAGATTTCTGATTTTATGCAAAAGGCGTCTTTATGTGCTCTTGGGAAAACTGCTCCAAATCCTGTTTTAACAACTATTGAATACTTTTATGATGAATATGTTGCACATATTGAAAAGAAAAAATGTTATTCTGGTGTTTGTAAGGACTTGATAGAATATTTTATAGACCCTGAAAAATGCACAGGATGTCAGTTATGTGCAAAGAATTGTCCAGTAAGTGCTATAGAAGGTGAAAGAAAGAAAGTTCATAAGATTGATATAGAAAAATGTATAAAGTGTGGTATATGTTTTAATGTCTGTAAATTTAATGCTGTTGAAAGGAAATAAATATGGAAAATGTTGAAATTATAATTGATGGCGTAAGGAAAGTTGTCCCTAAAAGAATAACAATTCTTAAAGTTGCACAAGAACTTAAAATTGAAATTCCTACTTTATGTTATCATCCTGCTATTGAACCATATGGTGCCTGTAGATTATGCACAGTAGAAATTGAAAAAAATAATAGGAAAATGTTTGTAACTTCCTGTAATTATCCAATTGAAAATGAAATAAAGATAGAAACAAATAATGAAAATGTTATAAAGATAAGAAAGTTGATACTTGAATTATTGATTGCAAAAGTTGGATATAAGGGTAAAGTCAAAGAAATAGCAGAAAAATATAATGTAGAACCAAGATTTGGAGTTGGGGATGATGATTGTATCTTATGTGGTTTATGTGTAAATGTTTGTAAAGAGATTATTGGAGTAAATGCAATAAGTTTTTCTTCAAGAGGTATAAATAGAGATGTTTCTCCACCTTTTGGGAAAGAAGCAGTTGATTGTATTGGTTGTGGTGCCTGTGCTTTTTTATGCCCTATTGGAACAATTAAAATTGAAGATTTAAATGAAAAAAGAATAATAACAAAAATCAATGCAAATTTAGAACTTGAAAAATGTAAAATATGTGGGAAGTATTTTGTTCCTAAAAAATTTATTGAATATATAAAAAATAAAATTGGGAATGTTGAACTTGATGTATTTTTAATCTGTGATGAATGTAAAGGGGAAAATTATATCAAAAGATTGGCATCTTTTTCTTTAACTGGAGGGAAAAATGAATAGTGAAGAAAAACTGATTTTATTAGATGAAAGATTAAAATTACAACAACCTCAATGCGGTTTTGGAATTCTTGAGATATGTTGTAGAAATTGTGTAATGGGTCCATGTAGGATAAGTCCTTTTGATGGAGGTCCTAAACTGGGTGTCTGTGGTGCAAATGAGGATACAATTGTTGCAAGGAATTTATTAAGGAAAATTGCTGTTGGAACAAGTGCACATTCAGACCATGGAAGAGCAGTTGCAGAGGCATTGATTAAAGTTGCAAGAAAAGAGGCACCAGGATATGAAATTAAAGATGAATTTAAACTTATTAAACTTGCTCTTGAACTTGGAATAGATATAAAAGATAAAAAAACAGAAGAGATTGCTGAAAAAGTCGGTGAGGTATGTTTATCACAATTTGGAAATCAGGAAGGAGAGTTAATATTTACAAAAAGAGCACCTTTAAAGAGACAGAAAATCTGGAAAGAACTTGGAATAACACCAAGAGGAGTTGATAGAGAAGTTGTTGAGGCACTTCATAGAACTCATATGGGAACAGACCAAGATTATATAAATTTAATGAAACAGGCACAAAGATGCGCACTTTCAGATGGATGGGGTGGTTCAATGATAGCAACTGACTTAACAGATGTCTTATTTGGAACACCAGAACCAATTTTAGGACAAGTAAATTTCGGTGTTTTAAAAGAAGATTATGTAAATATAATTGTTCATGGTCATGAGCCACTTTTATCTGAAATGATTGTTATTGCATCAGAAGACCCAGAACTTATAAATCTTGCAAAAGAAAAAGGAGCAAAAGGAATAAATATAGGAGGAATATGCTGTACTGCAAATGAGGTTTTAATGAGGCATGGGATTTCAATTATAGGCAATTTTTTAAATCAAGAAATGGCAATAACTACAGGAGCAGTTGAAGTTATGGTTGTTGATATTCAATGTATTATGGCATCCTTACCTGAAATTTCATCCTGTTTCCATACAAAAATTATAACAACTTCAGAAAAAGCAAAAATACCAGGAGCAATACATATACACTTTACAGAAGAAAATGCATTAGAAAAAGCAAAAGAGATAATAAAAATGGCAATTGAAAATTACAAAAATAGAAAAAAAGAAAATGTTTTAATACCAGAAAATAAGATGGATTTAGTTGCTGGATTTTCTTATGAAAGTATATATTATATTCTCGGTGGTAGATTTAGAGCAACATATAGACCCTTAAATGACAATATAATAAATGGGAAAATAAGAGGAATTGCAGGAGTTGTTGGTTGTAATAATCCAAAAGTAGTCCATGACCAGATTCATATAAAACTTGTAAGTAAACTGATTGAAAATGATGTTTTAGTTTTACAAACAGGTTGTTCAGCAGTTGCCTGTGCAAAAGCAGGATTTATGGATTCTGTAAAAGGATTAAATTATGCTGGGAAAGGATTAAGGGAAGTATGTGAAGCAGTTGGAATTCCACCTGTTATTCATATGGGTAGTTGTGTTGACAATTCAAGAATTTTGTTGGCTGCGACATGTGTTGTTAAGGAAGGCGGGCTTGGAGATGATATATCTGAATTACCTGCTGCTGGAGCAGCACCTGAATGGATGAGTGAAAAGGCATTAAGTATAGGTCAGTATTTTGTTTCTTCTGGTGTTTTTGTTGTATTTGGAATTACTTGGCCAACTTTTGGAAGTAAAAATTTAACAAAATACTTATTTGAAGATATTGAAAAAGAAGTTGGTGGAAAATGGGCTTTTGAAAATGATCCTGATAAAATGGCTGATTTAATGCTTAAACATATTGATGAAAAAAGAAAAAAACTTGGAATAGATAAAGCAAGAGAAAGAGTTCTTTATGATATGGCAATGAGGAGAGAACTTGAATGATGAGAATAGTTGAAAAGAATAAAAAAATAAAAATGTCGGAATTAAAAAAACTTGCAGAGGAAATGTTTGATATCCTTGTAAAAGCAGTGGTAGATATAGAAAAAGAGATTATGGTTGTTGGTGGTGAACTACATTCAGATGAAGAGGCATTATTGTTAAACTTAAATTCAAATCAAAAAAATTTGTGGGGTATCAATCTTTATCCTGGAGAAAAAGAAAAGTTTATTGAATTTGATTCTATAATTAATATAAAACCTTCTTTTGGTAACAAATCAAGAGATGTTGAAAATCTTGAAATAAAAAAAAAATTGAAAAGATTGTGAAGAAACTGGTTATAAATGACTTATTATAAATCATTAAAAGAAGGTAAGTGGTTTGAAATTGATTTTATTGAACAAATGGCAAATATTGGGATTGAAGTTTTAAGAGGGATGAGATGGAAAAATAAAAATGAAAAATATTTTAATGTTTCAATTGAAAAAGCAATTGAACTTATTGACTTAACAAAAATGGACCAAAAGAATAAAAAGAGATTGAAAGAAATTTGTAGATTAAAAGAAGTCCTTATTGATTACTTTTATGGTAATAATGAGTTTAAATCAAGCGATAAATTATGGGAAAATTACTTTAATCCATTTATTTACTATGCAGGTAAAATTAGAGAAAAAAGGAGGTTGTAATGTCAAAAATAATTGCTTCTGCTGCTATAAATGGAGCAAATAAAATAGTAAATATGGCAGAAAGAAAATGGAGAGAAGCAATTGATAAATATGGACCAAATCAAGATGTTGCCTTTCCAGATACTGCTTATTATTTACCAATAATTTATGGAATACTTGGAATTCCCATATCAAAACTTTCCCATATGGAAAAAGTTTTTAAAATATGTAAAGATTTATTACCAGAACCTGTTCATAAAGATTGTCATTTACCTTATTTAGGACCTGTTTTAGATGCTGGAATGGCTACTTTATTTGCTGAAGAAATGATGGAAGCAATAAGATATATTGAAAACCCAGATTTTTATTTCCCGGAAGAAGAACCACCTGAAGAAAAATTATGGCTTGGAGCAGCAAATGATATAATTTTGAGGAAAAGAGGGATTGAATTTGTTGATGGAACTGCTCCTGGATTTGCTGCAGTTGTTGGTTCTGTACCTGATAACGAAACAGCAGTAAAAATAGCAACTGAATTAATAGAAAAGAACTTATATGTTTTTATGTGTGCTGAATATAATGGTAAAAGATTTGCAGAACAACTTAAAGATGCAGGTCTTCAACTTGGCTGGCCTGTCCGACTCGTTCCTTTTGGTCCTGAAATTTATCAAGCGGTATTTGCACTTGGTTTTGCAGTAAGGGCTGCTATGAGTTTTGGAGGAATTGAACCAGGAGATTATAGAAGGATTTTGATTTATAATAAGGATAGAATTTTTGCCTTTGTTCTTGCTTTTGGATATGTGAATGAAGAATGGTATGCAAATGCAGCAGGAGCAATAAATTTTGGTTTTCCAACAATTGCAGACACTCCTATTCCTCAAATTTTACCAACTGGTATATGTACTTATGAGCATGTTGTTTCAAATATTCCACATTCTGAAATTGTCTCAAAAGCAGTTGAAGTAAGAGGATTAAAGGTTACTGTTTCAAAAGTTAACATTCCTGTTCCTTATGGTCCTGCATTTGAAGGAGAAAGGGTAAGAAAAGAGGATTTATATGTTGAGAGTGGAGGAGGAAAAAGTTTATCCTGTGAATGGACAACAAGTTTACCTTTAGAAGAAGTTGAGGATGGAAAAATAGAAGTTATAGGACCGGAAATTGATGATATCCCTGAGGGAAGTGCAATACCAATGGCAACTCTTGTTGAAGTTGCAGGTAGAGAAATGCAGGAAGATTTTGAACCAATACTTGAAAGACAAATTCATGATTATATTAACTATATAAATGGAGTTATGCATATAGGGCAGAGAGATATTGTTTGGATAAGGATAAGTAAAAAAGCAAAAGAGAAAGGACTAAAATTCAAACATCTTGGAGTGGCAATTCATGCAAAATACCATGAGGTATTTTCAAATATCCTTGATAAAGTTCAGGTTAAAATTTATACTGATGAAGAAAAAGTTAAAGAAATTCTTGAAAAAGCAAGGAAGGTATGGAAACAAAGAGATGAACGACTTGCAGGAATTACTGATGAAGAAGTTGATACATTTTATTCCTGCACACTTTGCCAGTCGTTTGCTCCGAATCATGTATGTATAGTAACTCCTGAAAGGACAGGTCTTTGTGGTGCATTTTCTTATCTTGATTGTCGCGCTTCAAACAGGATAAATCCAACAGGCCCAAATCAGCCAGTAAAAAAAGGAAAGATTCTTGATGAAAAGTATGGCCAATGGGAAGGAATAAATGAATTTGTAAAAAAAGCAAGTAGAGGAGCAATTGAAAAAGTAAGTGTTTATAGTTTAATGCTGGACCCTATGACAACTTGTGGATGCTGTGAATGTATTGCAGTAGTTCTTCCTTTATGTAATGGGATAATGACAGTAAATAGGGAATATAAAGGAGAAACTCCCTGTGGAATGAAATTTACAACTCTTGCTGGTAATGTTGGTGGGGGAAGACAAATCCCAGGATTTCTTGGACATTCAAAATTTAATATAACTCAGAAGAAATTTCTTCAAGCAGAAGGTGGAATATTGCGTCTTGTATGGATGCCTAAAATGTTAAAGGAAGAAATAAAAGAAAGATTTATAAAAAGAGCAGAAGAAGTTGGAATACCTGATTTGCTTGATAGAATTGCAGATGAAACAATAGGTATAACAGAAGAAGAAATTTTACCATTTTTACAGGAAAAAAAGCATCCAGCGCTTGAACTACCCCCAATTATGTAACCCTTTCCCACCTACGAGGTGGCCACTGGAAATGTAGATTTGACAATGGATTTGAAAATTGTATTAAATTATCAAAGGGTTAAATTCAATTTTGAAATCGATTTTTTCTTTTAGTGCCATTATTTCATCATAAGGTAGTTTTTCATCCTTTTTTAATTTAAAAATTATTTTGAAAAATTTTTTATTTTTTCTCCCATTTGTAATATCAGAAAAAAGAATCTCAAATTTATTTCGTTCAATTATATCTCTTAAAAGATTAACTCTATTTTCAAATGTCGGACTTCTCTTAACAGGTATCTCAATAGCAATTATATCTGAGAATGGTGGATAACCTAAAATTTCTCTCGTTTTGAGTTCCTTTTCATAAAAAATCTCATATTTCTTTGTTTTAAAAAAAGTAAATATTTCAAAATTTGGATTTTTTGTTTGAATTATTATCTTTGCATTTTTGTTTTTCAACCTACATATAAACTCATTGACAATAAAAAAGAAAATCTCTTCTGAATTATATTCAGGGATATTAAAAAATGACTCTGCATGTGGGAAAATAATCAATCCAAAATCAAATATATCAAGAATATTTTTTAAAACAGAAGAACCTACAATGATATCACTTTCTTTTTCAATATTTTTTTCTTCTGCTGTGAATTTTTGTATCTTAAAATCAGGATAAACATCCTTCAATTTTCTATACATTTTTTCAATACCAATTATCCTTTCAATTATATTTTTACTTCTACAATTAGGACATTTCTTTACAAAATTTTCTGAAGTTCTGCAATATTTACAGTATAATTTATTTTCTTCATTTAGTATAAGAATAGAAGAACATTCTTTACATCTTAATACATGGTCGCAATTATCGCATTTAAATGTTTTCCAATTCCCTTTTCTATTATGAATAATCCCAACTTTTTTCCCTTTCAAAATAGTTTCTTCAAGCATAGAGACAGAAAATTTAGTAAGAAAATCTAAATTTTTATCAATCTGTTCCCATTTTTTATCTAAAATAAAAATCTCAGGAGTTCCTTCAAATGACCTTTTATCAAATAAAGTAATTTTTTTATTTTTAACTTCAAAATAATCATTTATAGAAAGAGTATGAGAAGTCAAAATTAGTGGTATATTTAAAAATTTGCATCTTTCTTCTGCAACATCAACAGCATTATATTTAGGATGTTTTTTTTCTCTGTAGGAACTATCAATGTAGGAATCAACAATTATTGCGCTAAGATCTAAAAAGGGTAAAAAAACAGAAATTCTTGAGCCAATAACTATTAAATTTTTATTATTTAAAATTTCAAGATATCTTTCCATCCTTTCTTTTTTTTTCATCTCACCATAATATTTCAAAACCTTTTTTTCTACTTTTCCTTCAATCATTTGATAATAATCCTCTATTATTGAAATTTCAGGAAACAAAAAAAGTAAAGAACCATTTGTTTGTTTTATTAAATCAATGTAAAACTCTAACTTTTCTTCTTTACTTTGATAAAGATAAATCTTTTTTTCAAATTTTTGAAATAATTGGGTAGATAAAGTTTTTTCAATCTCTAATTTTTTTTTACAGTGTTTTAAAGGTAGATTCCCAATTATTGAGAAAATAACTTGACCAAGAGAAATACAATATCTTCTTGCAATAATTTTAAAAAATTCAAAATCTTCATTGTTTATCAAAGGACTTTCATCATAGACTTTTTTTATAAATTTAAAATCATTTTCTTTCTCTGTATCTTTAACATTTATCGCAAAACCTTTTCTATTTTTTTTCCCAAGAGGAGTCAAAACACGTACAAAATTATTTATTTCCTTTTCATAAAGGTAAAAAAAACTTCTTTCTAAAGGTATATCAAAAACAATTTCAACAAGTTTCATAATTTTATTTAGAAAAATTTAATTAAAACATCTTTAAGATTTTTTATATAAGAAGGTGTAGTCCCACAGCACCCACCAATAAATTTTACTCCCTTTTCAACAATTTTTAAACAATTTTCAGTAAATTCATCTATATTTTCCTGATATTCAATTTTGCCATTCACAATCCTTGGTTTTCCTGCATTTGGTTTTATCCATAATGTTAAATCTGTTAAATCCTTCATTATTTCCACCAAACCCAACATTTCTTTTGAATTTAAACCGCAGTTTGACCCGACAATTGAAATCTTGTTATTTTCTGCCCATTTTATATACTCCTCTACTTTCTGACCCATTAAAGTTCTGTATTCCTTACCCAAATTAAAAGTCAAACAAGGAATAATTAAAAAAGATGTGCTTTCCTTCAATGTTTCATAGGCAATCTTTAGTTCTTCAATATCCTGAAATGTTTCAAGAACTAAAAAATCAACTTTTGTTTTTCCAAAAACTTTACCAACTTCATAAAAAATTTCTTTTGCTTCTTTTATTCCGACATCACCATATGGCTGAAGAAATTCACCTAAAGGACCTATATCACCTCCAATAAATATATCTTTAAATTTATCCTTCACTTTCAGAATTATATCAACTCCTTTATAAATTATATTGTAAAATTTGTCTTCAATTTTCTTTTTATTTAAAATTTTTCTATTTGCTCCAAATGTATTTGTTAAAATTATTTCTGAACCACTTTCACAATACTCTAAATGAATTTTTTCAACAATCTCTGGTCTCTCAATATTAGCAATTTCAGGAGTAATACCTTTAAATCCTTTCTTTTCTATATATGTTCCAAAGGCACCATCTAAAATTACAAAATTTTTATTTCTAAATTTTTCAAATATTTTTTCCATATTTTTGTATAATTGAAATTCTACCAAGTCCAAAAGGTACAGTTGAATAATCTAAAGTTCGTTCTTTACTTCTAAACCATTTTTTACCATAATCAATAAATGAAAATGGACCTACAAATTTAGGATTATGTTCTTTGGTATGATGTGGACCTAATAAATTTCTTAAACTTGAAAAAAGTTCAATCTCAATTGTATTTCTATCTTCTTTTATATATTCAGTTATTTCTATTTCATAAGGAGGCAAATAAATAAGACCAACTTCATATCCATTTATTTTAACTTTTGCCACTATACATTTAAATTCTTCAAATTTTAAAAATTTTTTCCCTCCTCCTTTAATTTCAATATCACAAACTGCCTTTAAACTCCCAGAGTAAAAAGGGTATCCTTGTAAATTTAGGTCTTCTTCACTTATTTCTTTATCTTTTTCTGCAATAACAAAATTATTTAGATAATAACCACCATTTTTATATTCAACCTTTCTTGCCTTTACAACAAAATTACCAAGCAAATATATATTTTCAATCTCAGTACCATCTTTTCTAAAAATTAAGGTATTTTTAAATTTAGGTGGAATAAAAGTAATTTCCATCTCAATTTTGTTTTTCCCTCTTTTAATATAATCTTTTGAAATTTTAACTTTTTTAAAACAAGGGTCTATCCACTGTTCCATATTTTTTTCTTTTATACTTTTATTATTTATCCTTACTCTATATTTTTCTAACATTTCTGCAACTAAATATAAATCATTATTAAAATTTTCATTCTCAAATTCAAAAAGTAAAGTTACTTTCTGTCTTTTATTTTCTTTTTCCAGAATCTCCTGAACTTGTAAAACAGGTATTTTCCCTGACAATCTTTTATCTTTTTTTCTTTTAAACTTACAAAAATCAATTACAAGAATATTTTCAGAAGTTAATTCAATTTTCCAATTTCCTATATCAAATTTCAAAACTTCTTCTTCCTTTTTATTACCTCTCAAAATTGAAGGTTTTTCACTTTTATCAATCAAAAAAAGAGAAGAACCAATAGGTGGAAAAAAATCTTCAATTAGAATTCCATTATTTTGTTTTTTTACATCTATTACACTTATCTCTCCTTTAAATGGATCGAGTTTATAAACCTTACCTTCATATTTCAGAGTTATAAAAGTTTTATATGATTTTTCAAGTGAAATATTATTCAGAAAAATCAATTCAATATCTCCATCAATTTTTCTTCTATGAACGAAAATATTGGAAATCTCTTGGTTGTTTTCTTCATAAATCTCAATATCTCTTTTTACATACTTATTTAATTTTTCAATTAAGTACTGAATAGAAGAATATAAAATGCATTCATTTTTAATATCAATATTTTTTCTCTCCCCTTCTATTAAATATGGGAAAAATACTTCTGAAGCAAAAACTTTACCACCCTCATCTATAAATTTTTTTATCAATTCAATTGTTTTCTCCCTTAGAGTTGCCATTGGAGGTAAAATTAAATATTCATATTCACACCTTCCTATTTTAAACTTCCCATCTTTCACTTCTCCATATTTTTTAATTAAATTTTCATTTCCAAATTCGTATTCAAATTTATTTTCAAGAAGTTTTTGTGTTAATTGAAGTAATAATTCATCATAATCTTTAAGTTTTTTAGACCCTTTTAAAACCCATGCAGTTTCAATAGGATGAATAACAAGAATATTTGCTATAAATTTTCCATTACTCATAATAAAATTTATTCTTGCAAAATAATCTTCAAGTTCTTTTTGATACTTCCAGTATGGTTGATGATGAGAAATTGTTGGAGGAAAATCTCTTTTCCTGCATCCTTTTAATGAATATAAATATAAATGTGGACAGAAAAAATTTACTCCAAGAGAAATATGCCAATCCCCAATCCATTTTCTTTCTGCAAGTGTAAAATTCTGACCTGAACAACCATATAATTCACTTAATACTCTTTCTTTCCCAAGTTGATTTGCTACAGAACTACATTGTTTTAAAGTTAATGGATTGTTTAAATCTCTTCCAAGATGATCAACTCCAGGCCATTGCATAAATTCGTACAAACTCATAGCATCTCCGATAGAATCTACTTGACTTGTTAAATTATCTTCTTTTAAATAATGTCCTGTTAGAAAAATTTTGTTTTTTTCACAGAAATTGTATATGTTTTCACCAAAATTTTTAATAAAAAGTTCTACTATTAATTTTGAATATTGATATCTTAATAATTCAAATCCATCTTTTTCTTCAATAAGTAAATTTATTTTTTGATAGATATCATAACCATACTTTTGTTTGAATATATTCCTGAAATTTTTTGACCATGGGAAATAATAAGAATTTTGCGATTTTTTTACTGTTCTATGATGAAAATAATTGGGTTCATCTGTAAAAATTGCAGGTACTGTATCAGGAATATAATTTTTTAAAAATTTTATATATCTTTCATATGTTGACTTTATAAAATCATTAATTGTTTTTTCATTCATTGTATCGACATAAGTCAAACCATTGTACCACTCAGATTTTTCCCCTTCAATAACTTTTTTCTTCCATTTTTTGCCTTTTTTCCAGATTTTTAGAATTTTAATTCTATTTTCTTTTTTCTTTGATACAATCCCTCCAGCAAAACCACTTGGCCATCTATCTTCATCATATAAATACATTTTCATTCCCTTTTGATTTGCATATTTAACAATTTCTTTTATACATTCCATCCAACCTTCTGATAAGTAAGGTGTAATAAGACCAATTCTTGAATGCATAAAACCCCCTCCAAATCCACCTTCTTCCATCTTGTCTATTTGAAACTTTAATTGTTCAATTTTTAACTCATCATTCCAAGACCAAAAAGGAGCCGCTCTATAAATAAAATCAGGATTTTCAAATCCATCAATCAATCTTTTCTCTATCATTGCCTTCCCTTTTTTTAATAACACTATTAAAACCAGAAATAAAGCAATAGATAAGATTTCCTATTTTAAATATATTGTATCCACCTTCTAAAATCAAAAATATTTTTTTGCCAAGATTATTTATCTTTTTACCTATTATATAATAATCAGTTTCAGTTAGAGAAAGTTGTAATAATGGATCTTCTCTAAAAGTATCAAAACCACAAGAAACGGCAATAATATCTGGTGAGAAGTTTTTTATTATCTCAAGTGCAATATCAAGTTTTTCAATGTATTTTTTTGAACTTGAAAAAGGCGGAACAGGGAAATTATAACAGTTTTCAAAAGAATATTTACCTGTTCCTGGATAAGCAGGAAATTGATGAATTGAAACATATATTACATTTTCTTCATCTTTTAAAATCTCTTCGGTTCCATTACCATGGTGTCCATCTATATCAAGAACTGCTACTTTATAATTTTTTAATAAAAGTTTTTTTACAGCAATTGCTATATTATTAAAATAACAAAAGCCACCAAGATTATTTTTACCTGCATGATGTCCTGGAGGTCTACCAAGAGAAAAACCAATTTTTCCTTCAAGAGAAATCTCGCTTGCTTTTATAGAAGCACCAACAGATAAACAAGCATAGTAGAATATATCTTTTATATTTGGACAATCAGGATCAAAAAAATTATTTTCTTTCACTTTTTTAACCAGTTCATAACTGTGAACAAGGTATAAATCTTCTTCTTTACATGGTTCTGGTTTGACAAATTTAAAATTACCTTTTCTACAAAGATAATTAACTATTCTCTCTATCCTTTCAGGTGATTCTGGATGTGACTCTTCTTTGTATTTTAGAAATTCTTCAGAGTAAACAAACTCAATCATTCAATTTTCCTGGTTTCAAGGATATAAACTATTCCTTCCATACTTTCAAATCTATTTTCAGGTTTAGGGTCTGTTGCTATTCTAATTATATTTTTTATTTTATCATTTAAAGGGAAATTCAATTCTTTATAAATTTTTTCAATTGTCTTTCCAAATGAATATATATCACTCTTTTCATCACCAGGTCTACCTTCGTAAATCTCTGGTGCTATATATCCCTCAGTACCTCCTTTAAACTTACCCCTGTTAAAAATCCATCTCCCTATCTGAGAAAGACCAAAATCAGTAATTTTAATCTTTTCGAGAGAATAAGTTATCAAAATATTTGAAGGATTGATATCTTTATGAACTATACCATTTTTGTGAATATATGAAATACCCTTTGCTGCTTTAACAATTATATCAATTATATTTTTTTCATTAAAAATGTTTTTTTTAGCTCTTATCGCTTTCATTAAATCGGTATCAAGGTATTCCATTAAAATGAAAAAATTTCCGTCCTCCTGAATTACATCAAAAACTTTAACTATATTTGGGTGTTCAAGTGACTTTGCAATTTTACCTTCTTTAACAAACTGTCTAATTTGATTTCTTTCAAGTCGTCTTGGATGTAAAACCTTAACAGCAATAATTGAATTATATAAAGGAAATGGCTCTATTGACTCTGCTCTATAAACAGTTGAAAATCCACCAGAACCAACCATTTCTTTCAAAATGTAATTTTTTACTATATAACCTGTCCTTATTTTCTCCAATTTTTTCTCCTCAAACAATTTTAATTATAAACTATTTTTTTTTACTTTAAAATATTTCTCTTTTTAAAAATTACAGGTAGAATAAAAATAAGAAAAAGAAAAATTCAAAATGGTAAGCATTGATACTCTGAAAGAAATTAGAAAAGTTAGTGTGTTTATAGATAATGAAAAAATAAATGGAGAAATAATTGATATTGACAAATGGGGGAAGATGATAATTTCTGTCCCCCAAATAAAAAAGACAATTCCAGTAGAACTTGGTAAAAGAGGAGAAATATTTTTTGAAAAGGATGGAGTAGAATATTTTATTTCAGGAAAGATATTTTCTCAAGGGACTACAAGAATGATATTTCTACCTGAAACAGATATTTTGACTGAAAAAAGAAGAAAGGAAAGATTTGAAACACCATTTATTAAGTCCGATTTAATAAAACTTTCAGGTAGATTTCATAAAGAAATAATAACAGGAAATATTATAAATATCTCTCTTTCTGGAGTAAAAATTGAAACAAATATACCATTAATTGAAAATTCTATTTATGAGTTAAGGACTACTTTTGTTATAGCACATAAAAGTTATTTCTTCAGGGCAAAATGTAAATCAATATATTCAAAAAAAATGAGAAATGTTTTTTTAAGTGGACTTGAATTTATTGAAATTGATTATTTTTCTCAGGAAAATTTGAATAAATATATTAAATACCTTTTAAATCAACTAAAAAAAGATGCGTTAAATTTCTAATCCTCTTTTCTTGTTGTATAAAGAACTTCTGAAATTGTTGTTATTCCTGCAAGAACTTTTTTTATACCGTCTTCCCTTAAAGTTTCCATACCAGATTTCCTTGCAACTTCCTTTATTTCTGAAAAATCAGGATTTTTTATAATCACTCTTCTTAATTCTTCATTTATAACCATTAATTCAAAAATTCCAGTCCTGCCACCATATCCAGTTCCATTACATATATGACAACCCTTACCTCTATAAAATTTTAAATTTTCTTTTTCAGTTAAAGATGGTTCAAGCATTTTCACTTCTTCAAGATAAGGTTTATATTCCTCTTTACATGAATTACATATACTTCTTACAAGTCGCTGATTTAATACTCCTATCAAAGAAGAAGAAATTAAATATGGTTCAACTCCCATATCTAAAAGTCGTATAATTGCTCCTGGAGCTGTATTTGTATGTAAAGTTGATAAGACTAAATGACCTGTTTGTGCTGCTCTAAAAGCAATTTCTGCTGTTTCTATATCTCTTATCTCTCCAACCATCACTATGTCAGGATCCTGGCGTAAAATTGACCTTAGTGCAATTGAAAAAGTTAAACCTGCCTTTGGATTTATCTGTGTCTGATTGACATTTTTAAGATGGTATTCTACAGGGTCTTCAACGGTTATAATTTTTCTATGAATACTATCAAGTTCATTTAATGAAGAATATAAAGTTGTCGTCTTTCCACTTCCTGTAGGTCCTGTAACTAAAATCATACCATATGGTTCATCAAGAAGAATTCTCCATCTATGAAGAACCTCAGGAAAGAAACCGAGTTGTTCCAATCCCGAAATTATATTTTTTTTATCAAGAACTCTTAAAGCAACCATTTCTCCAAAAATAGTTGGGAAAGTAGAAACTCTTAAATCAACATCCCTACTATAAAGTTTCATCTTAAAATAGCCGTCCTGTGGAACCCTTTTTTCTGCAATATCAAGATTTGAAAGAACTTTTATATGAGACACAATAGATGAATAAAGTTCAAGTGGTGGAGGCGGAAATTCATAAAGAAGACCATTTATTCTATACCTTAATCTTAAGCCCTCTTCCTCTATTTCAAGATGAATATCTGTTGCTTTTAATTCAATTGCTTTTGAAACAAGTTCTTCAACAATAGTCACTGCCGAAGATTCTGAAACTTCCCTTACTCTTATTGGTTTAAAAACCCTTTCAGGCATATCCTTTTTTTCTAAAGGTGAAATAACATCAATACTACCTTGAGATATCATTGTTTCTATTATCTCTTTTATTTCGTATTCCTTTGCTAACCTTGTCTCAATTTCCATTCCCGATATTTTCCTTATTTCATTTATAACTTCTTCATCGGTTGGGTCAACCATTGCACAGACAATTTTATTATTTCCTTTAAATATTGGAACAACTCTATATTTTCTACAGGTAAATTCAGGAAGTAATTTTAAAATCTCCTTATCTATATTCATTTGATTTAATTGAACTGGAATAGATTTAAGTTCTTTTAAAACAAAATTATACCATCTTTCAGCAGAAATAAGGCCAAATTTTATAAGCAAATAGCCAAAAGGACTACCTGTTTTTTCTTTCTCTTTTAAAACTATTTCTATCTGATCGTCTCTTATATTCTCTTTTTCTTTTAAAATTTTTATAATTTCTTGTTTTTTCATTTAAAATTCACTTTCCCATTAAATCTTTTGTCTTAAAATTTCAAGTTTTTCTTCAATAGAAACCAAATGAGTTATTATACAACATTTATTTTTTAAATCCCACCATGCACAATTCTCCTCTATACATAAATCAAAATCCTCTATCTGTTCAGGAACTCCAAATGCTGCCTCTCCAAGAGGTCTTTTTTGGGTTCTTAATCTCAAAGGACATTTCATAATTCTCACCCCCCCTTTTTTCAAAATTATTTATATTTTTCAATTATCATAAGAAACTCTTCCTCTATTTTATTTAAAATCTCCTCTGTTTCCCCTTCAATTCTAACTACAAGCGCAGGTTGAGTATTTGATGCCCTTAGTAAAGCCCAACCATAAGGATAATAAACTTTAACTCCGTCAATATCATTTATTTTATATTTATCTGAATAGAATTTTTTTACATTTTCAACTATTTCAAATTTCCTATCATCAGGGACTTCAATCCTTATTTCTGGTGTAGAATAATATTTTCTAACTCCTTCAAAAAATTCAGAAATCTTTTTATTTTCTTTATCAAGAATTCTCAATAATCTTAAACAGGAATATATTGCATCATCATATCCAAAGTATTCATCAGCAAAATAAAGATGTCCAGAAAGTTCTCCTGCAATTGGTGCTTTTTCTAAATGAAGTTTATTTTCAATTAAAGAATGCCCTGTCTTCCACATAATTGGAATCCCACCAAGTTTTTCTATTTCCTCTTCAAGAGATTTGCTGCATTTAACATCAAAAATAATTTTTGCTCCTTTGTTTTTACTTAGAATATCTTTTGAATATATTATCATTAATTTATCTCCCCAAAGAATCTCTCCATTTTCATCAATTACAGCGAGACGATCTCCATCTCCGTCAAATCCAAAACCACAATCAAGATTATATTTTTTAACCGCTTCTATCAAATCTTTTAAATTTTCAGGGACTACAGGGTCTGGTAAATGATTGGGAAAATTGCCATCACTTTCAATATACAAACCAATAAATTCAATACCTATTTTTTTGAAAATTTTTTCAACCAAAGGGCCTGTTGTTCCATTTCCTGTATCAATTCCAACTTTTAATTTTTTATTAAATTTAAACCTTTCTACCATAAAATTTATATAATTATCTTCTACATTATTTTTTTCAACTTTACCATTACCCTTTTCAAAATCCTCGTTTTCAATTAAATCAGCAATTTTCTGTATCTCCTTTCCATATAAACTACTTTTTCCGACAACCATTTTAAAACCATTAAAATTGGGTGGATTATGGCTTGCAGTAACCATTATACCTGAGTCAAAATTAAAAAAATGGACAGAAAAATATAAAACAGGTGTCGGAACAATTCCTATATCTCTTACTTCACATCCTGTGTCAACAAGACCTTTTATTAATTCTTCTTTTATTTCATTTGTAGTTAATCTATTGTCTCCTCCAACGCAAACACTTTTCATATCTTTTCTTTTAATATAAGTACCAAATGCTTTCCCTATAAAATATGGTAGGTCCCCCTTTAAATCCTTTTCATAAATACCTCTTATATCATATTCTCTAAATATTGTTCTGTTTATTCTCATATAAAAATTATACAAAAAAAATGAAAAATTGACAACAAAGAAAGAAAAAAGGTAAAATAAAGTAGGAGGGGAGATTGAAAAAAGGATATATTTTAATTGAAGTTGTGGTAGGAATTTTAATTTTCTTGATACTCACAAGTGGAATTTTTTTTGGAGTGAAAAATATTATTGATAGGGCAAAAGTAATGAGTGCAAAAGCCCAAATTTCTCAACTTGCCCTTTTACTTGAACAGGTAAAAAATGATACAAGTTTTTATCCTGCGTTTCTTTCCGATCTAACTTCAAATTCTCCTCCACGTCTTCAAGAAAAGGGCTGGGATGGACCATATACAAAAAAAATTCCACTTGATCCATGGGGAAATCCTTATTTTTATTATATTCCACCAACAACCGTCTTTTCATCCCCAAAATTACCAAGAGTTTATGGAAAACCAGATGAATATAGAGCAAATTTTCAAGCAATAGAAGGAAAAGGAAGAATAAGGGTTGAAAATTATGGAGTTACATCTTGTTCAATATATATAAATGGGGTTGAGGTTGTTAAAGAAAATGAATTTAGAAATAATCCAAGACCTCAAATTATAGAAAAAGAGATAAATTTATTAGATGCGAATAATACTGTAACCTGGGCAAGAAGTACACCTGGTGATTTTCTTTATTTTAGTATAGTTGTTGAAAATATGCCAACAGGCGAATATTTCATATTGGGAAGTTATGGAAAGGATGGAAAACAAGGAGGGAAATTATATAATAAAGATATTGTTTGGGTTTCAAATAAATATCCAAACTTTCAGGAATAGGGGTGAAAAATGAAAATACAAGAAAGAAGGAGAAAGTATCTTGTTAATAAACCTGTTCAGTTTATATGCAGTGGAATTACAATCTACCTTATTATAGTAGTTATAATGCTTGTTGGAGGGATTACATATTTTATTACTTTGAATACAATTTTAAATCAACTTGAACTTGAAAATAAAATTATAAATGCTTACGAACTTGTTAGAAACATTAATTTTCTTTTAGCGAAAAGAATTGGTATTCTTATATTATTACTTATAATTCTTACTTTTTACCTTGAAATTAGATTTCTCCATAGAATTGTTGGGCCATTGTATAGAATTGAAAAAGTTTTTAATGAAATTATAGAAGGAAAAGATGTTGAAAAGATAAAATTAAGAAAAAAGGATTTTTTTAAATCCTTTGCTGAAACAGTTAATAAATTAATAGATTATATAAATAAAATAAAAAAATCTTAAACTTCAACGACTTTAGCATCAGCCCACAGTTTTTCAAGTTTATAATAGTTTCTTGTTTCTTCTAAAAAAATATGGATTATTATTTCACCATAATCTATAACTATCCATTTACCATCTTCTAACCCTTCAATAGATATTGGTTGTTGTTTAAAATTTTCAATTATATTTTCTGCTATTGCTTTTGTCTGAATTAATGAATCCCCTGAAGTAATAATAAAATAATCTGTAATCCATGTTAAGTTTTTTAAATCAAGAACTATTATCTTTTCCCCTTTTTTATCATTTATTAACATTACTATTTTCTTTATTTTCTTCAGTTCTTCATTACTTCCCATTGAAATATTATACCTTAAAAATCTTTAACTTTTACAATATTTTTCTCTTTTGCTGAAACTTCAGCGCATAAACAAATTTTTAATATTTTTCTTGCCTCAATTGCTCTTTCTACATTAGTTTCAACTTTACTTACTTCTTTCAAAAAATTAAATGTATCAATCTCAATATTCACCTTTTCCATTTCAATTTCTTTTTTTCCCTCTTTCTTATTAATAAAGTAAAGTCTACCTCTTTCATAATAAAAAAATCCTCCATCACCTAAAAGTTTAATCCTTGTATCTGAAACATCTTTTATTCCCATACCAAATTCAATTGTTGATAAAAGTCCTGAACCGAATTTAATATTCATAACAGAAAAAGTTGAAGACATAACTCCTTCTGAAGAATATTCAATATTCTCAAAAACGCTTATTTCTTCAGGATCTTTAAATAAATCAAGCAATTGACTAACAAAATGAAAGTGTTGCCATAAATATATAGGACCTGACAAAGAGATCTGTGAATACCATCCGGATAAGGAAGAAGATATATAAGAAAGATAATAGAATAATGGCCTTTCTAAAAGATTTAAATTTTTCTTTATTGTATAATGGGGATTTTCAAGAAGTTGTGTTAAACTTACCCAGTATACAAGTCTTTTTTCTTTTGCTAAATTTATAAGTTCGTCAAGTTGCTCAATTTTTAAAGTCGGTGGATATTCTACAAGAATATTTTTATTATTTTCAAGTCCTTTTTTAGTAATTTCATAGTGAGTTGCATTAGGAGTGGAAATTGTTATTGCTTCAATTTCTGGATTATATAATATCTCTTCAAGAGAAGTTGTATATTTTATTTGATACTTTTCTGAAAAATTTTTAACCTCCTCTTCAAAAGGTGAATAAACAATTACAGGTTCTCCTATATTACTTTCAAGAATTGATTTTGCCTGAAAATTCGCTCTTCCACCCGCGCCTATTATTCCAATTTTAATTTTCTTATTCATTATTCTTATTTAGAATATCATAAATTTAAATTTTAGAAAATTTTTTAAGATAAATCATAAGGATTGAAATTGCTGAAGGAGTAATACCTGAAATCCTGCTTGCCTGTCCAAGATTTAATGGCTTAAATTTTGAAAGTTTTTCTTTTATTTCAAGTGATAAACCAGGTATGTTATTATAATCAATATCAGGAGGTATTTTAATCTTTTCAAGATTTCTGAACTCCTCTATCTCTCTTAAATTTCTTTCAATATAAGGAGCATATTTAATTTCCACTTCAGCAGTAAAGACAGCATCTTCTCTATAACCGTTTACAAAATCAGCAAGTTTAACTCCTGGTTTTTTTATATACTCAAAAAGGGATACTGCTTTACTATTTATTTTAATTTTTTTATTTTTCAATTCTTTTTTAATTTTTTCAATCATCTCAACCTTTTCCTTTGTTTTCTCCCATTCTTCTTTACTTACAAGTCCAAGTTTATAACCAATTTCCCTTAACCTTATATCTGCGTTATCCTCTCTTATTAACAATCTATATTCAACTCTTGAAGTAAACATCCTGTATGGTTCATCTGTCCCTTTCGTTGTCAAGTCATCAATTAAAACCCCTATATAACTTGTAGTTCTATCAAGAATTAAAGGTTGCATATTTTTAACTTTCAAAGAAGCATTTATACCTGCAATCAATCCCTGACATGCTGCCTCTTCATAACCTGTTGTTCCGTTAATTTGTCCTGCTAAAAAAAGATTTTCAATAATCTTTGTTTCAAGAGTTGGATATATCTGTAAAGGATTTACAACATCATGTTCAATCCCATAACCATATCTCAAAATTTTCACATTTTCAAGCCCCTTTATTGTGTGAATAAATTCGTCCTGAACATCAACTGGTAAACTTGTTGAAATTCCATTTGGATAATATACATTTGTATCCTTTCCCTCTGGTTCTAAAAATATATGATGTCGTGTATGATGAGGGAATTTCACAACTTTATCTTCTAATGAAGGACAGTACCTTACTCCTTTCCCTTTAATTATACCGGTAAATAGAGGGCTCCTATCAAGATTTTCTCTTATAATCTTATGTGTCTTTTCATTCGTGTATGTAATATAACAGGGAATTTGTTCAATCTCAATCTTATCTGTTGAAAATGAAAAAGGTTTTATTTTTTCATCTCCATATTGTGGTGTAAGTAATGAAAAATCAATTGTATTACCATCAATCCTTGCACAGGTTCCTGTCTTAAATCTTAAAATTTCAAATCCAATTTCTTTTAGTTTTTCAGAAAGTTTACTTGATTTTTTATCTTCAATCCTTCCGCCTTTAAAACATTCAAGACCTATATGTATAACTCCATTCAGAAAAGTTCCAGATGCAAGGATTACACATTTTGAAAATATTATTTCTTCCCCATTTATCTCTACTCCAACACAAGTTTTACCTTTAATAATTAAATCTGTAACTTCGCCTTCAAAAATTTCAATATTCTTTTCAACTAAATCTACCATATATTCATTATACTTTTTTCTGTCAACCTGAGCCCTTGTTGACCAAACAGCAGGACCCTTTGAACTATTTAAAGTTCTAAATTGAATAGATGTTTTATCCGTTGCCTTTGCCATCTCTCCACCAAGTGCATCAATCTCTTTAACAATTTGTCCCTTACCAACTCCCCCAATTGCAGGATTGCAGGACATATATCCAATTTTTTGTTTTTCAAATGTAATGAGTAAAACATCCATCCCCATTTTCTTACAGGCAAAAGCACTTTCAATTCCTGAATGGCCTCCACCAATTACAACAATATCATATTTTTTCATTGTTATTGAATAAATTTAAAATTAAAAAACTATCAATTTATATTTTGTAGAACCAAGTCCAATTTTTTCTGCATAGTAAAACTGATAGGTATAATCTAAATTTGGCCTTATTTCCAAAAATACATCTTTTCCATTTACTTCCTTTATTAAATCTGATGAACATTTATCAACTGCAACAGGATCTTCAGAAACACATACACCTATATCCTTTGAAATTATTCTACCCGGGTTTGAAGCACAATCACAATCTTCTGCAATATTTATTAAAAAATTTATTGCTAAAAATTTGTCTTTATAGAATTCTATAAAACCATAAGCATATTCAACAATTCTTTCCTGAAATTCTTTTGTAGAAACACTTCCCCAAGATATATTTATTGCACCTGAAGGACAGATATGAATACACCATGCACATCCTTTACATATTTCTTTATCAATATATGCTTTATTTTCCTTAAGAGATATTGCTTGAAAATGACATTCTCTAACACATTTTCCACAACCAGCGCATTTAGAGATATTTATAATAGGAGTTATATTTGAATGCATAGCAAATTTCCCTCTTCTTGAAGCACAGCCCATACCAACATTTTTTATTGTTCCTCCTATCCCTGCAAGTCCATGCCCTTTAAAATGAGTTATTGGGATAATGCCGTTAAATTTTTGATATTCCTTTGCATAATAAAGTTTTTTAAATTGTTTGCCGTCTATATCTATTTCAAATTCATAATCAGCATCAAAACCTCCTGCAATCAAAATTGGAACGCCAAGTTTGTGATAACCATTTTTGTAGATAACTTCTAAATGAGAAAAAGTATCATCTCTTTCCCCGCGATATAAAACATTTGTATCTGTTAAAAAACTAAATACCTTTTTCTCTTTCAATTTATTAACAACTGGAAAAACAAAATCAGGTAAAACTTGATTTTTATGATTTGAATTACCAAAATGCATTTTAAGACCAACTTTATCATTCTCTTTAAATTTTTCATCAAAAATTCCAAATTTATCAAAAAATTCTTCAAGTTTATTTATCTTTTCAATTGGTAAAAAATAAACATTTACCATTCTTACCCCCAGTTTTTTATAGATTATATTGTAAAAAGTTAAAATTAATCAAGATTTAAACTCTTTCTAAAACTAAAATCCAATCCTGATAAATGGGCAGTTTTAATGAACTATTTTTAACTAATACTGGTAATTCCCAGTTACCTTCTTTATCTGGCTTTACTATCCCCTTATCTATTATTTCACCA
Organism: Candidatus Omnitrophota bacterium; assembly: GCA_023818645.1. Lineage (GTDB taxonomy): Bacteria > Ratteibacteria > UBA8468 > B48-G9 > JAFGKM01 > JAMWDI01. The sequence goes on from JAMWCJ010000008.1 coordinate 25,731, forward strand.
TTTTCGGGATTGAAAAGTAATGCTTTGTATTTAATGTTTTTTTCTATTTTTTTAATTTTAAAATGCTGGTAAAAAAACGGAAGATAAATAATCCTTACTTCTCCAGGGATACCTGCAACATAAGGATAGTAATTTCTTTCTTTATTTTCAGGACTTATATCTACTTCAATCCAGTCAGGCCTTATTTGAAAATCCCACCATCTATATTTTTCAAGTAATTTTTTAGATATTCCTATCTGTTCTGAACCAGGAAATCTCATTGCCTTGTCCCACGGAGTATTCCCCCAGCACATTCCATGAGGGCTTGGACCAAAAGGTTCTTCTTTTCTATTTACCTGCCATATCCCATTTGCTCCATATGTATATCCACAGGCACCATTTAAAATAGATGCCCAAAAAGATAACCTTTGAATTTGTTCTTTACATTGCCCACCTATCCCTTCATAAGCGACTTCTCCAACTACAACTGGCATTGTTGGTTTTGCTTCATATGATTGCTTTACTCTATAAACAGTATTTTTAATAGAACTATCTGAATGGCCTGTCTGAAGCATATCAAAATCAAGTATTTCTGAATAATATTCAACTTCTCTTGTAAAACTGCCTGGATGAATAGTCACAGGATTTTTATACGGGTCTATTTCTTTTATAAATTTAATTATTTCCAGCCATCCTCTCCTTTGAAAATTCTGATCCTCATGTTTTGTCTCAGATAGATAATAAGCCATATCATATTCACCAGCAGCACACCAAACAACAGGATAAGAAGAATATCTTGCAATTAGATATTTCCAGTGCTTTTTCATTTTTTCAATACCCATCCATTTTAAATAATATCCCCAGCATCCAACAATACAAGGGATTAAACCAGAATTTATTAAATGGAAAATTCTTAAGTCGGCCATATCAAAATAATAGGGATTAATTTTTTTATAATTTTTATCCCAAGGATATCCACCTTCATTCTCACCTCTTTTATCAGGGAAATCCATATCCGGATAAAGACCGGCAACTATTTGTATCACTGTAAAACCCTTTTTTACTCTATCATATGTTAACTCTTTGAATTCTTCAGGCCATTTCAATCTTTTACATAATCCCATCCACCAAGTATCTCCAAGCCAGAAAAATGGTTTTCCATTCTGATGGCATAAATATCTTTTATTTTCTGAAATTTTTAATCTTCCATATATAAATAAAGGATTTTTACCTTTATATTTTACAACCTTTATTTTTCCTTTCTTTCCGTTCAAACCTTTATCATCTTCATTTGAACATATACTTTCCCATTCATAAATCCCCTCTTTTGAAAATGAAACTCTCACTCCAAACTCATTTTCACCTTTCCAGAAACAAGGCACTTTAAACTTTTCTCCATTTGAAGAAGTGAAAAAAATATCAACTTCAACATCATTAAAAATATCTTTATATTTTTTCTCACTTTTTAAAGAAAACTCCAAAGGAATATTTGTTTCAGTAAATAACATTTTCTCCCCTTTTTCTATACATCTTATTTTAAAATTTTTTTGAAAAAAATATCAAGTAAATTATAATTATGAAAAAAGGAGTGAAAATGGATAAATTTATTGTTAGCAGGGATGATAGTATTTATGAAGCATTTCCTGATTTAGTTTTACTCCCTTCTGGAAAATTAATATGTGTATTTCTTGAATGTAAACATCATTCTGACAGGAGTTATTCAAGAGTTGTTTTTACAGAAAGTTTAGATAGAGGAAGAACATGGCAACAAAAAAAACCACTATCAGAAATTTCTTCTGGATGGAATTGTCCCAGAATTTCTTTTTTAAAGGATGGTAGAGTAGTTATTATATGTGATAAAGGAGCAGGAGAAAAGGAAATTAAAAAAAGGAAGTTATATATGTGGTATAGTTGGGATGAGGGTAAAAGTTGGAGCAAAGAGATTGAACTACCTATACCTGGATTTGTTCCTGATAAGTTAAAAGAGATTAAAAGTGATAGATGGTTAATCGCAACTCAAAGATATAATGAAAAAAAATTTCTTGAGCAGATGTTATATATTTCAGATAATAAAGGTAAAAAATGGGAAGGACCAATTTGCATTGCTTCAAAAGAAGGTCTAAATTTATGTGAAGGTTCTATACTTGAATTGCCAAATGGAGAACTTGTTTGTTTTATGAGAGAAAATAGTTTTATAGGTCTTGACTGTTTTAAAGCAATCTCTTATGATAACGGAAATACATGGGAAGGACCTTATCCTTTTCCAATTCCTGGTTGCCATAGACCTGTAAGTGGAATATTAAAAAGTGGATATATTTTAATAACACATAGATTCTGTCAAGGAGGAAAAGGATGGCTTGGATGGTGGACACAAAACTTTTTTGCTTCATTAACAGATATTGAATCAGCACTGGCAAAAGAAAGAAATCAGGCACATACAAGAATAAAACCGATTGATTATGATAGGAGTAAATTTTCAGATACTGGATATTCTGGCTGGGTTCAATTTCCTGATGGTGAAATCTATATAGTAAATTACATTGTTGATGATGCACCAAATGGACATATAAGAGGATATTCAATTAGAGAAGATGAGTTTATAATTTAATTTTTTATGGATTCACAATTACCTTTATGCAATCTGAATTTTTACCTATATATTCAAGTGCATCTTTTACTTTATCAAGTGAAAAATTTTTACTTATCAATCTTTTAAGGTCAATCTTATTTTTATCAATTATTTCTATCGCTTTTTTATAAGTATTTACATATCTAAAAATCCCATAGATTTCTAATTCATCATTTGTTATTTTTGTTACATTAAGGTTCACAAAATCAGTTCCAAGTCCAATAAATACAATCCTTCCGCCTCTTTTAACCCAGTATAATGTCTCTTCAATTAAACCTGAAAAACCAGAACATTCAAAGACAACATCTACCTTCTCCTTTAATGAATTTTTTATTTCCTTTATTTTTATCTTTTTCGTATCAAACACATATTCACAACCAAAACTTTTAGCAACTTCAATTCTTTTATCATTTTTTTCTATACCATAAACAATCCCACCATATATTTTGGCAGATAATAACGAAAGAAGACCAACAGGTCCAAGCCCTGATATCATTACTTTTTCACCTGGTTTTAAATTTACTAAATTGCAGGCATGGATTCCAACAGAAAATGGTTCTATCAAAGTTGCTTCATCAAGAGAGATATTTTCAGGTATTTTATAAACAAAATCAGATGGATGAACTATATATTCACAAAATGTTCCATCTATAGGAGGAGTGGCAAAAAATTTAACATCAGGACATAAATTATATCTTCCTTCTTTACAATAATCACATTTCCTGCATGGAATCCCAGGCTCTATTGCAACTCTTTCACCTTCTTTTAAATTCTTAACTTTTTTACCAACTTTTTCAATTATTCCTGAAGTTTCATGCCCAAGTATTAATGGTTCTTTTACAACAAAATCACCAATTCTACCTTCTTTATAATAATGAATATCTGAACCACAAACACCAACACTTTTAACTCTTATCAATACATCATCCTCATTTTTTATATCTGGTTTTTCTATTTCTCTTATCTCTATGTTATATGGTCTTGTTAAAAATGCTGCTTTCATTTTCACTCCCTTTTAAAAAGAAGTTTTTCAGCATTGATATATAAAATTTTTTCTTCAATTTCAGAAGGTAGTTTCAATTCTTTTAAAAGATTCAATGTATTCCCCTGGTCTGTCCAAGGAGAATCAGTTCCAAATAAAATATATTCGGAAGGATGAGAAAGAAGCATCCTTCTCGCTCTTTCCTTCTCAAGAAATTCAAGTGAAAAAGATATCTCCATATAAATTTCCTTTCCTATAATAAATCTTTCAACATTTTCCCAGTCCTTCCATCCTCCAAAATGTGTTGTTACGAGTTTTAATTTGGGAAATGTCTTTTTAATATTTATAACTTTTTCTGGATCCGCAATTCTTATCCTCTCAAAAGCAAAATCAAATCCTGTATGTAAAACAAGTATCAAGTCCTCTTTACAGATTTTTTCATAAATTTTCATCATCTCTTCCTCATCAATCACAAATTTTTGATAATAAGGATGCAGTTTTATACCCTTAAATCCTTCTTTTTTTATTTCTTCTATTCTTTTTAATGCAAGTGGGTCATCCTGATGAAAAGATACAAATGGAATAATTCTATCTGACTTTATCTCTTTTGCCCATTTTAATATTGATTCATATTGAGTAATTTTTGTTGCTATCAAACATATAACGCTTCTATCTATTCCGTATTTATCCATAGAAGATATTAATGAAGAAATTTTTCCATCAAGAACTGCTTTAATTTTACCTTCCTGTTCAAGTAAATGGATCACTTTTTCTGCCAAATTATCTGGAAAAGCATGTGTATGTATATCTATTATTCTCATATTTTCCTCTTTTTTTCTCTCATCTCATCCGTTATCAATATTTCTCTTTTTTCTGTCTTTAAACTATCTGGATTTACAAAAGAAAGTAAAACAGGGTATCTCTTTTCAACAGATAAAATATCAAATTTTCTATGTGGCTCAATCTGGTACCAGTAAGCAGTTGAAGAGTAATCATTCTGTGTGTGGTTACCGTGTCCTGTTTCAATTGTTACTTTAATTGATTTTTTAAAATGAACTGGATTTGTCAGATGAAAAACATATGAGGTCTGATAACCACCTTGCAATTTCCCATCATAAAGATTATGTCCAAAAATAGAAAAGTTTTCAAAAATTGAAGAACCATTGAATAGAAAAGCGTTATTCTGCATTCCCCATGCCTGATTAAAATAGTCCTCACTTCCTGTTCCATGCAAATCAGGTGGCCACTTATACCCATCTACCCAAATCATATCATCTCCTTCTCCCCACCATGTTCCATGAAAATTTGTAACTGAAATATTACATCCAATATAATGGCCAATCCCTTCTGCATAAAGAATTTCATAATTGTTTTTATATGCGACCTCTTCTTTATTTACAATATTTACTTCAGGTGTATTAACAGGAATTTCAGGACCCCAACCAGGAGTTGGATTTTCCCTTTTCCAGCATACATGTAAATAAGCGATATCCTCTTCAAAATCATTCTCAAAAATTTCATAATCAATATAAAAATACTGATTATATGGTTGATTTCCTTCGTTCTTTATCTCAATTCTTGCATTTTTTCTGAAAGGCATTGGTAAATAACAGTTTAATGCACATCCAGCACCAAATTTGTAAGGACTTGAAGTCGATGCGGAAAAAGGAAGAGAACAGAAAGAATTAACAAGAGAATGTCCAAGACAAAAAAAATCACCAAGAGGGACAAGAATACTTGGATTTTCTTCTCCATCCCAATAAAACTTTAAAATTACCTCTCTATAAAGAAACAAAGTTCCTCCCTGTGTCATCCAGATATGAGTGATGCATCCAGGACCGTCTATTTCAGCAAGTACTTTTGTTTCACCTGGTTCTATTCTCCATGCATCTCTGTTCCTCCCTTCAACATCATAACTTGAAATCCTTTTTGTCTTTGCTTTTTTAATCTTGCATATATCAAAGAATAAATTTCCAAAAACCATTTTCGCCTCCTTTTTTAAATATAATCCTTTAAACTTTGAAATTCAATAGGAATTTCACTTTCATTAATTTCTAAAAATTCCCTCCATAATTTTTTTGACTTTTTACTCAATTGATTTATTGGATATGAACATAATGCATTATATAAAATCTTTGGATCTCTATAATATATGGCATCTGCAAGTAATGTTTGATGCTGAGAAATTGAAGAAATTAAACCAAACATATTTTCTGGTATAAAAAGATTTTCAACTGGTTTTATATTTTCCCCTTCAACTACTTGTGAATACTCAAGGACAAATCTCTCTGGGAAACTTCTAACAGAATTTTTATTTACCTGACTTGTAACTATTTTTTCTTTTTTACCCATTAACCCCCTTATAATCTTCACAAAAATACTATTTTTATCCTTCTTTAAATTTAAATTTTTTAATTTTTTCCACCCTCTTTCCCAGAAATTTTTATCAAGGTTTTCTTTTACCAATGAGAAAAAATTTTTATCTAAAATTTCTTTCCTTTTTTCCCACTCTTTGATTTCTTTTTTTATTTCTCTCAATGTTTTTTTCTTTTTGTTTCTCAGTATTTCCTGTAAAGTTTCTTCATAGAAAAGATGACACATTCCATCCCCTTCAGTAGAAAAGAGTAAAACACCAAATTTTTTATAAATCTCTATCACTTTTTCAAGCCCCTTTTCAATAAAATCTTTTGTTTTTTTACTCCACAAATTACTGAATTTCAATTTTTGACTTTTTTTAGAAATTGATTGATTTAACAATTCAAAAAGGTCTTTTTCCCTATATCTGCCCCTTAAAATAAAACTTAAATGATTAACACCACAAACTTCCACATCAAAATCAGGATTTTCTTCGTCTTTATTAAATATTATTCTATTTAAATCCCACATATGATTTGTATACCCAGCACATACACCTAAACATTTTATTTTTGTATAATTATTAATAAGAGCACTTATAACAGCAACAGGGTTAACAAAATTTGCTAAAATCGCATCAGGACAATATTTCTCCATTTTTTTACATATATCAAGGATTATAGGACCTCCTTTTAAAGCAAGGAAGGCACCATTAAATGAAATATTATCAGAACTATGAAACCCATAGTTAAGTGATATTTCATTGCAAAGTTCAAATGATAATCTTGTTCCAGGCATAAATACAGTTGAAACAAAATTTGCTCCATCAAGAAATTCTTCAAGTTCTCCATTCCAAAGTATCTTACAATTTGCTTTTTTATATTCAGGTGTCTTTTCTATCAATCTTGCCATTCCTTCTGCCCTTCTTTTATTTATATCATATAAACAGATTTTAAAATCATTATTAGTTTCATCTTCATCAAGTAACCCTCTTATAATTCCAAGATGTCTATGTGCTCCACCTCCAATAAATACAAGTTTCATATCTCCTCCTAATTTCACAATTCATAGAAAAATTAAAATCCAACAATTTATAAAAGTCAAATTTTTTGACATAATATTTAAAAATAATAAAATTTCTTCAAAGAGGGAATTATGAAATTTTTTTCCTAAAAAGCATTCAAAATTGTAAATAATTAATATGGTTTTAAGATTGAAAAAGTAAAAGAAGACCTGTTGATTTAATTGGAGAAGATAAAAAAATGAAAGTTGCAATAAGTGAAGGAAAAGGAGATGTAAAGATAAAAGAAGTTCCAATCCCTGAAATAAATGACTATCAATGTCTATGTAAAACACTTGCCTGTGCAACCTGTTCAGGAACAGATTTAAAAATAATGGATGGAAAAATCTTCTGGTGTAAAAACTATCCTGTTATTCTTGGTCATGAAAGTGTTGGAATTGTTGTTAAAAGAGGTAAGAAAGTAAAATATATCAAAACAATTGATTTTTATGAAACGCTTGGATATATTAAAAAAAGAATTATAAAAACATCAGAAATGATTACTCATAGATTTAAAGATGATGAATTAGAAAAGGGGTTTGAAATTTTGAGAGATGGTAAAGAGTTTAATCTTGGAATTCTTTTTTGGTGGAAATAAAGAGGAGGCAATATGGAATATAGGATACCTGATAGTGAATTTGAGAAAAGATGGAAAAAAGTTATAGAAGGAGTTAGAGAAAAAGGACTTGATATTTTAATTTGCCATTCAAATGAAGCAGATTTTGCAAATGTAAGGTATTTATCTGATTATTGGCCTGTATTTGAAACAGCAGGTGTTGCAATTTCTAAAAAAGGAAAACTTGCTTTACTTATTGGACCTGAAAGCGAAACATTTGCAGAAGATAGAAGCAAAATAAAAAAGATTTATAAAATCCTTCAATATAGGGAAAGTGCAGAACCAAATTATCCAGATATGAAACTTGATGATTTTTCTATTGTTTTTAAAGAACTTGTTGGAGATAAAGTTAAAAAAATTGGAATTTCTGGTTATCAAATATTTCCATTACCTGTTTATGAAGCAATTAAAAAAGCAGCACCTGATGCTGAAATAATAAAAAGTGATGAGATAATTGATAATTTAAGAATAATAAAAAGTGAGATAGAACTGAAAATTATGAAAAGAGCATTTGAAATATCAGAAATTGCTTTAGAACAAACACTAAAATCTATAAATCCGGAAATGACTGAAATTGAGGTTGTTGGAATTATAGAAAAAGCAATATATGAAAATGGTGCAGAATATGAAGGACATCCTCAATATGTTCTTTCAGGAAAAAATTCAACTCATGCAATAGGAAGACCAAAATATGAAAAGATTGGTAAAAATAAGTTAATTCAGTTAAATATAGGAGCAAGAGTAAGTGGTTATTCTTCAAGTGTTGGAAGACCTATCTGTATTGGAAAATTCAAATCAGAGGATAAAAAACTTGTTCAGAAAGGACTTGATATGCATTTAAAAACAATTGAATGGATTAAATCAGGAATAAGAGCAAATGAAATTGTTAAAAAATTTTATGAATATGGAGAAAAAATTGGAGTTAGTAAAAATATACTTTATGGACCATGTCATGGAACAGGTATGATGGAAGTTGAAAAACCATGGATGGAACTAACGTCTGAATATTATCTTAAGGAAAATATGACTTTTCAAGTTGATACATTTCTATATTGTGAAGAATTTGGTTTAAGATGGGAAAATGGTGTTATAGTAAAGAAATATGGTGTAGAACTGCTTTCTCAAAAACTAACAGAAATAATAGAATTATAAAAAGGAGTTTTTATGAGATATGAAATGATGTTCGCAGATGATTTAAGAAAAGCAATTAAAAATAATATACCATTTGTTATACCTGTTGGAGTTCTTGAATATCATTCTGAACATTGTGTTTTTGGTGTTGATACAATTCTTATTATAAAGGCACTTGAGATTATGGAAAAGGAAATGGATATTGTTATATGTCCACCCTTTTATTATGGTTCAGCAAGTTATGCAGTTGAACCACCAGAAAATAATGGAACAATTCATATTACAAGTAATACAGTTTATATTTTTGCAAAAGACCTTTTTAAATCAATGCTTCGCATAGGAATCAGAAATATACACATATTTATTCATCATCAAAGTGAAAATTTTGTTGATGGTATGCCAACAGACCTTGCATTTAAACTTGCAGCAAGAGAATCAATATTTGAATATCTTGAAAAAGAATATGGTGAGGGATGGTGGGGAAAAGAACAGATGAGAGAATATTACAAAATGCACAAAGAAAGAACTGACCCATTCAGATGGATAAAAATTCATCCTTTTATAGATGAAGAAACGCAGAAAAAATTTCCTATTGACCATGCAGGAAAACAGGAGACATCTCTTATGCTTGCTTTTTGCCCTGAAGGTGTTGATATGAAGAAATTTAAAGAAAAATGGTACAGTGAAGGAGCAAAGGAAGCATCTTTAGAATATGGACTTAAAGCAAAAGAGATTATTTTAAAGAAAATGAAAGAAAGATTAACGAGATGAAGGGAATATTTGAAATAAGAATTATAAGGTCACCATATGGGGATTTCTATGGGAAGGATATAGAAAACTCAATAAAAAACCATCCTGACTGGTATCTTGAAGAAATATCAAAAGAAGGTTTTAATGCTGTTTGGCTTCATTGTATTTTAAGAGATATTGTTTCCTGTAACATATTTCCTGAATTTGGTAAAAAAGAAAAACAACAGATATCAGCATTAAATAATTTTGTTGAAAAAACAGAAAAATATGGATTAAAAGTATTTTTATATCTATGTGAACCAAGAGGATTTCGTGAAGATAACCTATTCTGGAAAAACCATCCTGATGTAAAAGGGCAATCTTGTGAATTTTATGGGATTGGAAATCTTTCTGGAAAATATTATGCTTTATGTTCATCTACACAGAAGGTAAAGGACTATCTTTATCAGAGTAGTTATAAACTTTTTAAAAAAGTTGAAGGATTGGGTGGTGTATTTATGATAACTGCAAGTGAATTCCATACCCATTGCTATTCACATTATCCAAAATGGCGGCTGAAATCTGCTGACCCTTTAATAGAAGAATGGGCGAGGAAAAAATTTGAGTGTAAAAGGTGTGAAAAAAGAGAAGCATATGAAGTTGTATCTGAAATAATAACTTTGATAAATAAGGGAATAAAAGATGCAAATCCAAAAGCAAAGGTAATTGCATGGAACTGGTCATGGTATATAATTGAACCAGACCCACAGGAAAACCTTATAAGCAAAATCCCTAAGGATGTAATAATTCTGGGTGATTTTGAAAGGGGAGGATATAAAAAGATACTGGGAAAGAGATTAGAGATAGATGAATATAGTTTATCATATACAGGCCCATCTCCAAGATTTAAAAAATTATTCTATATTGCCAAAAAAAGAGGAATGAAGGTTATTGCTAAACTTCAGATTGGCTCAACTCATGAACTTGTTACAGTCCCATATATACCTGTTTTATATAAAATTGCTGAAAAACTTTACAAATTGAAAAAGATTGATGCCGATGGATACTTAGGATGCTGGATTTTTGGAGGGAATATCTCTCCTATGAGTAAAGTAGCGGGTAAAATTTCAATCTCCCCTTTTCTTTCTCCCGTAAAAGCAGTAAAACAGGTTGCAATTGAGGAATTTGGTAAAAAGCAGGCAGAATATGTAATTAAAGGATGGAAACTTTTTTCCTATGCCTGGAATTTTTATCCTTTCAGTATCCCTTTCCTTTACTCATCACCAATAAACTATGCAACTGCATATCCTTTCAAACTTTCAGATAAAGAAACTAAATCAATTCCTTCATGGCTACCACTTCCAAGAGATAAATATGGACATATAATTTCAGGAGATAACCTAAAAGAATGGATTAAACCATTTAATTCTCAATTTGTCGTAAAAACATTTAAAAAACTTCTTTCAGAATGGCAAAAAGGAATAAATGTTCTAAAGGAAGGAGAAAAATATTTTAAAGATGATAGATATAAAAAGGAAATTGACCTTGCAATCCATATATCTCTATTAATCAGAAGTACTATCAACATTATTAAATTTTACAAACTTCTTAAAAAATACAGGAAAGGGCAAAGGAAAGCAAAATCAGATTTAAAAAAATTGCTCTCAGAAGAATTGACAATTGTAGAAAAGGAGATAAAGATTATAAAAAAGAATAATGATTTTGGTTATCACCCTGAAGCAAATGAATATTTTATAACAGAAAAAGACCTAAAATATAAAATAAACCTTCTTAAAAAACAGATTAAAAAACTCTCTGATTGATTTTCAAATATTTTTATAATCAAATCATTCAGCAGTTTAAGAATTTTAGAAATCACAAAATTTGAGATACATATGTATCTATGAAAAGGATTGTCCAACCTTCATAACTTTCTCCTTTTAAAAATTTCTTTTCCAGCATCTATCAAAAGAATTTATTCCAAGCATCTATTCGTGCTCATCTGCACACAATATTCCATCTAAATTCAGATATCCCAATCACACACCAAGGTCTCTTATAGACCATAAATATTTAAGAATTTTGATAAAACTTGACAAAAATTAAATTATATAGTATAATATTTTAGAGTATAATAATCAGGGTGATAGAATGAAGAAAAGGCCAAGTTTAAAAGATATAGCAAAACTGGCTGGCACATCAAAGGTAGTTGTCTATACTGTCTTAAAGGGAAGAGAAAATAAAGGGATATTTGTAAGTAAAAAAACAAAAGAAAAAATATTAAAAATAGCAAACCAACTTGGATATGTTCCACCAAAGAGTGCAAAAGAATTATTTACAGGAAGAAGTGATACAATTGGAATAATATTCCATCGTCTAACTCCATATTTTTCATCTCTTGTTGAATTAATTCAGATTGAGGCATTAAAAAATGGGTTTGAAATAACACCTTATATAACAAATGGCAATTGGAAACTTGAAAAACATTATCTTGAATTATGCAGGGATGGAAGGGTTGACGGTATAGTAACAATTGCTCATACTGATAAAAGTATTGAATTATACAAAGAATATACAAAACCACCATTTAATTTAAAATTAATTTCATATGGTCCTCCAATAGAAGGAATTTCAACAATACAATTTGATGAAGAAAAAGCAGGTAGATTAGCAGCAAGTCATTTAATAGAAATAGGATGTAAAAGTTTTGCTTTTTTTGGTGGAGAAAGAAATTCTGGAAGATGCAATGGATTTATTAATTATTTAAAAGAAAAAGGATTTGAACCGGTTATATTTGTTAAGGATAAATTTGTTGGATATTATGATGATGGATTAAAACTTGCACAAGAATTTTTCAGCCAGAAAGAAATTCCTGAGGGTGTATTTTCAAATAATGATATACTTGGAGCAGTTTTAATAAAAGAAGCAAAAAAGAGAAACATAAAAGTTCCGGAAAGATTGGCAGTAATTGGATGTGATAATACAGAGGTCTGTTTATATACAGAACCAGAATTAACAAGTATAGATACAAATATTAAAAAAACTGCGAAAAAGACAATAGAGTTGATGAAAAAATTAATAAGTGGAGAAAAAATACCTCAAATTACAAAAATAGATGTGAAATTAATAAAAAGAAAAAGTACAGAAAGGAGGTGAACAAAATGAAAAATAAAGGTTTTAACTATGTGGTTTTGAGGAATTTATTATACTCTCATATTCACCTCTTTGTCAAAATTTTCTTTTCAAGCAATTTTATCCGATATAAGCACTCAACTATTCGCGGTCAAAGCCGCACCAGGTCTA
>JAMWCJ010000009.1 GCA_023818645.1 Candidatus Omnitrophota bacterium
GATTAAAACTAATTTTTATACAGAACTTAATCTATCTTTACTTAAAAAAAATTATCTCTACTTCTGAACTTTAAAAAAATTTATCTGATTCTTACCAAAACACAATTAATTTTAAACTGGATAAAAGAAATTATAAGGGCAACTGAATATTAACAGATTTTCTCGGATAAAATTTGATGAGTAAGTTTGAAATGACTTGAAGGTCATAAAATAATAAAAATCCACTTAATAAAAGTCCAGTAACCCAGTTAAGTAGTAAAGTCAAAATAACAATTGAAATTAATAGAATTCCAACTACAAAAATATAAACTATAATGTAATCTTTTGGTATAAGAAAAATCCTTTCCAGAACATCATTTAGATTAAAACCCTTTTTAAAAGAGTAATTCTCTTCAAGATATATACAAATTCCAAATAGAAGAAAATAAAGTGAAATTAGAAAAAGTATTGTTGATAAAACTATTAAAATTATCCCTCTAAACAAAAATAAAGACGCGATTTCTCCTTGAGAAAGGATTGATATAAAGTAAACTCCTAAAAAAAGGAAAATAAATGGAATTATAAAGTATCCTAAAATTAAAATAAATAAATTAATTCCTTTTATAAAAAATGTTTTGATATCCTCATCCCATTTTAATTTTTTCTTTTCAAGTAATATTCCTAACCTTAATTTTTCAGAGATATAACCTAAGGAAATAAAATTAATTATCGGGAAAAACATTAAAATTCCACCTATCAAAAGATGGAAAAGATTTTTTTTAAGAATAGGTTGTTTAAATGACTCAATTATTTTCTCTCTCATTTCTTTCCATTATTTCTTTCATCTCTTTAACTGCTTGATATATACCTACATAAATAGACCTGCAAATTATACTATATCCAATATTAAGTTCTTCAATCCCTTTAATTCTGCATATTTTAACTACATTTTTATAATCAAGACCATGACCAGCATTCACTCTTATACCTATGGATATAGCATATTCAGTTGCTTTAATTATTTTGTTTAATTCTTTATACATCTTTTCTTCATTTTCTGCGTCAGCATATCTTCCTGTATGAATTTCTATAAAATCAGCCCCTACTCTTTTACTTTCTTCAATCTGACTTAAATCTGGTTCTATAAATAAACTGACTTTTATACCATTATCCTGAAACTTTTTTATATTTTCCTTTATTTTTTCAGAAAATTTTATTACATCAAGTCCACCTTCTGTTGTCAATTCTTCTCTTTTCTCTGGAACTAAAGTCACCTGGTCTGGTTTTACATCAAGAGCAACTTTAATAATATCTTCAGAAAGAGCCATTTCAAGATTAAATTTTGTCTTTACAACTTTTCTTAATAAATAAACATCTCTTTCCTGTATATGTCTTCTATCTTCTCTTAAATGACAAACAATAGAATCGCATCCAGCAAGTTCAGATAAAATTGCACCTTCAACAGGGTCTGGATACTTTCCTCTCCTTGCCTGTCTTAAAGTAGCAACATGGTCAACATTTACTCCTAATTTCATATTTTTCTCCTTCTATTATAAACAAAAACTATTATACCTTTTTTATTCAAATTTTCAACTTGCAAACAGAAAAGATAGAAAAATTTAATTGAAGATATAGATAAGTTTTTTAATAAGCATAGATTTTACCATAAGGTCTTTTTGAAACAGGTATTAACTTTATAAACTGATTTGAAAGAATTTTTTCTAATTCATTATTAAAGTAATTACAAAATTTCTCAATATAATTTTTTATCCTTCCAATTTCATCTTTTTTTGCTTTAAATATTTTGACTTCTTTACCAATAATATTTTCGTCAATCTCACCTTTTATGAAAATTTCTCCTCCATGCATGCCTGTTCCTATAAGTTCTCCAACAACTCTATTTTTTTCTTCTAAATTTAAAACTATGATTAAACCACCTGCCATATATTCTCCAAGAAAATCTTTTGCAGTTCCACCAATAACTATAACTGGATATAAATTTTTATATGCTTTCATATGTATTCCAACTCTATATCCAACATCACCTTTTACATAAATTTCTCCACCTCTCATTGAATGTCCCAATATATCACCAGCATTTCCATTTATTATTATTTCACCTGAATTCATTGTATTTCCAACACCATCTTGACAATTACCATTAACAAAAATTTTAGAGCCATCCATAAAACAAGCAAGGTCATTTCCAGGAATACCATTTATATAAATTTCAATTTCTTTTCCTTTTAAACCAGCACCAATGTATCTTTGTCCAAATAGATTTTCAATATAAATTCTTTTATAACCTTTTCTTATCAATTCTCTTATTTTCTCGTTCAAAACTTTATAATGCAAGGTATCCGCGTCTATTTTGGTCATACTTCTATCCCTTCTCCTTTTACAATATGTTTTCTATAACTTTCTGGTAGGATTAAAAGGCCAAATTTATCATCAATTAAAAATTTTTTTATAAGGTGAATATCAACTTTATTTCTAATTAAACCACATATTATTCCTGCTCTCTCAATATCACCAAGAAAAATTGCTCCAACAATTCTATTTTCTTTTATTACAATTTTTCTATATATTCTTTTTTCATAATCGACTTTCTTCAATATTTCATAATCTTTTTCATTTTTAGGATTTGTTATACCAAAAGATATAGTTGAGATTCCGATAAAATCAACAGAATTCATTATAAACATCCCTTCATATTTTTTATCTCCACCTGCCATATTAATTCCTGCTATTTTTCCCTGTTTACTTGCTCTTGGCCATATTGGAATAACTGTTTTAATACCTTCAAATTCATATGTTTCTGCTACATCTCCTCCTGCAAAAACAAAAGGAAAATTTGTTCTCATATATTCATCAACAATAATTCCTTTATTTTTTTCTACCTTTGTTCCTTCTATTAAATCTGTATTTGGGAAAACTCCAATTGCTATTACTAAAACATCTAAACTTATCTTTTTCCCATCTTTTAATACTATCTCTTTTAAAATACCATTTTTACTTATAATCTTTTCTATTGTATTTTCTTTTATTATTTCACAATTATTTTCTTTAAGTTTATTCTCAATTATTTCTGATGCCAATGAGTCAAAAGTATTTGGTAATATCTTATCGGAAAGTTCTATAACTGTTAAAGATATTCCCTTCCCTAAAAATCCCTCAGCACATTTTAGACCAATTAACCCACCTCCAAGAATTACAACTTTTTTAATTTCCTTTTCTTCAAAATATTTTTTAAGTTTTTTTGCATCATTTAATTTTGTAAATGTAAATGTTCCTTTTTCAGTATTTTCAATACCTTCTATTTTTGGTAATATAGGTTTACCACCTGTGCCTAAAAAAATATAATTAAATTCAAAATTACCAGAGGTTGTATATAAAATCTTCCTATCTAAATCAATTTTTTCACACTTTGTCTTTAAAAATAAATTTATTCTATTTTTTTTATAAAAATCTATCTCTTTAAAATTCAACTGATTTTCTTTAAGGCGACCTTCTAAATAATAAGAAATTAAAGGTCTTGAATAATTAAAATATTCTTCATCTGAAAAAACATAAATTTCTCCATCACTATCAATTTCTCTTATCCCTTCTATACAACTAACACCTGCAATTGAATTCCCAACAATTACATATTTTCTATTCTTCAATCCTTTCTCCTTTTTCATCAACAAGAATTATTGCTTCATTTGGGCAATTCTTAACACATGCTGGAAATCCACTTTCAATGCATAGGTCACACTTTGAAGCAACCTTTTTATTCTTTAAATCCACTTTAATAACACCTAAAGGACATACCATAACACACATCCAGCAACCAACACATTTTTCTTTATTATATAAAATTGCTCCTGTTTTTCTATTTTTATACATTGCTCCTGTCAAACAACTTTCAACACAAGGTGGATCTTGACAATGTCTACATTGTATAGCAAATGAAATATAACCTACTTCCTCAAAATATATCCCTGAAACAGGTCTTGGTTCATTCCCTTTAAATGTTTTTATTATATCTTTTGTTTTTGAGTGTTCAGTTATACAGAAAACTTCACACAATCTACATCCTATACAATATTCTTCCCTAATTAAAATTTTCTTTACCATGCTTCTCCAACATTTTTAATTCCAAGTATTTTAAGTTCTAATTCATTTAATCCAATACCTCTTAATTGTTCTCTATTGCCTCTTAATGATTCAATTGCATTTATTCCCATACATCCAAGCATTTCTTTAATTTCAAGTGACCATCCTCTTAAAAGATTATATGCTCTTTTTGCTCCTATTTCTGGATTTAAACGTCTTGTTAAATATGGGTCTTGGGTTGCTATTCCCCAATTACATTTTCCTGTATAACATTTTTGACATAAATGGCATCCAAAACAAATCAATGCAGCAGTTCCAATATAAACAGCATCTGCTCCAAGAGCAATTGCTTTTATTACATCTGAACTTTTTCTAAAACCACCCGCTGCAATTATAGAGGCGTAGTTTCTTATACCTTCTTCTCTCAATCTTTGGTCAACAACTGCTATTGCTATTTCAATAGGAATACCAACATTATCCCTTATTATTTTTGGTGATGCTCCTGTTCCTCCTCTTACACCATCAATTACTACAAAATCTGCTCCTGCCCTAACTATTCCACAGGCAATTGGTGCAACATTATGTACCGCTGCTATTTTAACTCCAACAGGTTTTTTATATTCTGTTGCCTCTTTAAGAGCATAGATTAATTGTTTTAAGTCCTCAATTGAATAAATATCGTGATGAGGTGCTGGAGAAATAGCATCAGTTCCTTCAGGTATCATTCTTGTTTTACTTATTTCTTCTGAAACTTTTTCTCCAGGTAAATGGCCTCCTATCCCTGGTTTCGCACCTTGACCTATTTTTATTTCAATTGCACTTGCCTTTTTTAAATATTCAATATCTACTCCAAATCTACCACTTGCAACCTGAACAATACATCTATCTGAGTAAGGGTAAAGTTCTTCATGTAATCCTCCTTCTCCTGTATTCCAATATGTTCCAAATTCTTTTGCCGCTTTTGCAAGTGATTTCATAGCATTTAAAGATATTGAACCAAAACTCATTGCTGAAAACATAATAGGAGTTTCAAGTTCAATTTGAGGGGGAATTTCAGTTTTTAAAATTATATTCTCATTTTTATTTATATATTCAATCCTATCTGGTTTTCTACCTATAAATGTTTTCAATTCCATTGGTTCTCTTAAAGGGTCAATTGAAGGGTTTGTTACCTGTGATGCATTTAATAAAATATGGTCAAAATAACTTTTATATTCTTTGTCACATCCCATTCCAGTTAAAATCACACCTCCTGTTTCTGCTTGTTTTTGTATATCTAAAATATATTCTTTTTCCCAATAATAATTTCCTTTTATATCAGAAGGATTTCTTATTATTCTTATTGCACCTGTTGGACATATACTTTCACAAAAATGGCATCCAACACATTTAAAATTGTCACTTCTAACTATGTTTTCTTCTGAATCATAAGTATGAACATCATTAGAACACATACGAACACACGCTTGACATTGTATACACTTTTCCTCATCTCTTTCAACAATAAACTCACTTATCTTTTTTACTTTTGCCATTTTGCTTTAAAAATAACTGGTTTTCCTGCTTCTACTTGATATACATCAACAAGATTTTTACTTATAACTTTTATTGCAGATTCTTCTGACGATAAATAATAATAATTTTCATCTTCAGCAGCAACAAGTGGTCTTAATTTTATTCTATCATTCAAACCAATCATATATTCTGAATTTGAAACAATTATTGCAAATGGACCATTGACAAGAGCAGGCCCATAAATAATCCTTAATGTTTTTAAAAAATTTTTGAAATTTTCATCTTTAATTCTTTCTATTTGAAACCAAAAAGGAGATGCAATAATATTCCCAATCGTTTCAAAGTCAAGTTTATGTTTTCTATAAAGTAAATCAAATAGATATGTAATAACTTCTGTATCTGTGTAGAGTGTACAATAATAACCAAAATTTTCAAGGTATCTTCTATTTATTCCATAACTTGAAATTTCACCATTATGAACAACTGACCAATCAATAATTCCAAAAGGATGAGCACCACCCCACCATGCAACTGTATTTGTTGGGAATCTATTATGTGCAGTCCATAAGTATCCCTTATATTCATAAATTTTATAAAAATCAGCAATTTCATCAGGATTCCCCACTCCTTTAAATATTCCCATATTTTTTCCAGAAGAAAAAACAAAAACATTTTCTATATTTTTATTTATAAACATAACTTTCTCTATTATAATGTCTTCTTCTGATAAACCATTCAATTTTTCTTCTTTTATTTTTAAAAAGTATCTCCAGAGATTTGGAATAGAATTTAATTTTTTATTTTTTTTAACTGAAATTGGTTCTGAATGGATTATTTCAAATGTTTCTTCTAAATAATTTTCAAGAATTTCAAAATCTTTTTCAGAATTATACATTATATGGAAACACCATTTATCAGAAAAATCTGGATAAATTCCATATCCTGCAAATCCAGAACCAAGTCCATTTCCTCTTTCAATCATATTACAAATAGAAATTATAATTTTTTCACCCGAAAAAATTTGTCCATTTTTTGATATAATTCCAACAATACCACAACCAGAAGGTATGTGAAAATTCCTGTCATCCATTTTATTTATAAAATTGGTAAATATGTTTTTATTTCATATTCATGAACTATTTTTCTATATTCATCCCATTCAATTTTTTTTGCAGTTAATAAATTTGTATATATATGTTCTCCAAGTACTTCTTTTAACAATTCACTTTTTTCTGCTATTTCTATTGCTTCTATTAAACTTCCTGGTAAAACATCAAGTCCTAATTTCTTTCTATCTTCCTCTGTTAAATGGTAAACATCCATTTCAAGTGGTTTTGGCAATTGGTAATTATTATCAATCCCTTTCATTCCTGCTCTTACCATACAAGCAAAAGCAAGATATGGATTACAGGCAGGGTCTGGTGAACGAAATTCAATCCTTGTTGATTTTTCTCTACCAGGTCTATACATAGGGACTCTTATTAAAGTACTTCTGTTTCTTCTCGCCCAGCATATATATACAGGTGCTTCATATCCAGGAACAAGTCGTTTATATGAATTTACCCATTGATTACAAATAAAAGTAATCTCTTTTGAATGTTTTAAAAGGCCGGCTATATATTTTTTTGCAAGAATACTTAGATAAAATTCATCTTTTGGATCAAAAAAAGCGTTTTTTTCTCCTATAAATAATGATTGATGAGTATGCATTCCACTACCGTTAACTCCATATATTGGTTTTGGCATAAATGTTAAATAAAGCCCATATTTAGAAGCAATCTCTTTAGCTATCATTTTGTAAAACATAACTATATCTGCCATTGTTAGAGCATCTGTATATCTTAAATCAATCTCATGTTGACTTGGTGCTACTTCATGATGAGAATATTCAACTTTTATTCCCATCTCTTCAAGTGTTAAAATAATCTCTCTTCTTACATCAGTCGCTGCATCAAGTGTCGTTACATCAAAATATCCTCCTTCATCAAGTATTTCTGTTGTTTTATCATTCTTAAATATAAAAAATTCAAGTTCTGGACCGACATAAAATGTATATCCCTTTTCTTTTACATATTGTAGATTTTTCTTCAATATATATCTTGAATCACCTTCATAAGGAGTTCTATCTGGATTTAATATATCGCATATCATTGCTGCAACTGCTTTTTCTTTTGGTCTATAAGGTAAAATTGTAAAAGTATTTGGGTCTGGTAAAGCAACCATATCTGATTCATCTATTCTTGCAAATCCTTTTATTGAAGAACCATCAAATCCCATACCGTCTTCAAGTGCTCCTTCAAGTTCTTCTACTGGAATAGAAAAACCTTTCATCTGTCCAACAATATCTGAAAAAAACAATCTTATAAATTTTATATCTCTTTCTTTACAAATATTTAAAACATCCTTTTTGTCCAGTTTTTCATTCATTTCTTCCCTCCTTTTTTAAATTTAGAAAATTCTTAATTATTTTTTCACCATATTTTTTTACCTCATTTATTTTTTCAGTATTTTTTTGATTTGTCAAATCAAAAATTAATTTTTCATCAAATTCAATATGAAATTGAAAACCATATAAGTTTTTGCCAATTTTAAAACCTTGATGCTTCCCTTCCCTATCTTTTACAAGTAAGATTCCTTCCTTAGGAACTTCAAAACAATCATTGTGGTATTGATAACAAGGAAAGGTTTTAGGTATGCCTTTAAAAATCTTGTCTTTTTCACCTTTTTCTGTTAGTTCAACTTCAAAAAATCCAATTTCATTACATATATTTAAATTTACTTTTCCATTAAATGTTTTTGCAAGTATTTGTGCTCCTAAACATATACCAAGAAAAGGAATATCTATTTTATTAACTTTTTTTATAAATTTAACTTCTTCTTTTAAAAAAGGGTATTCTTTTTCTTGATAAACATTCATTGAACCACCAAGTAAAAAAATAAAATCTATATTTTCAATCTTTTCTGGTAGTTTTTCACCTTTTTCAAGTTCAATTATCTTATATAGGATATTCATTTTTTTCAAAATATTTTCAATTATTCCAGGTCCTTCCCTAATTTCATGTTTAATTATTAAAGCATTTTTATATTGCTGCATTTCCTTTTTCTCCTGTTCTTATTTTTATCACATTTTCAACTGGTAAAATAAAAATCTTGCCATCCCCAATTTCTCCAGTTCTTGCTGTATCAATTATGACTTTTACTATTTTTTCAACATCAATATCTTTTGCAATGATTTCTACTTTAATCTTCTCTATAAATTCAACTTTATATTTTTCTCCTCTCCAGTTGCGCACTATCCCTCCTTGTTTCCCACAACCTTCTACATCAGTGATAGTTAAACCATAATGACCAATTTTTTCAAGTTTTTCTTTTACTTTGAGTAAAAATTCAGGTCTTATTATTGCTTCAATTTTTTTCATAATTTCCCCTTTTTCAAAAATATGTTTTTTTAATATAAAATTCAGGATAGGAAATATTCCCATGTTCTCCTATATCAAGACCTTCTATCTCTTCTTTTAAACTAACTCTTATACCAATTGTTTTTTTAATTAATATCCAGAAAATTAAAGATGTAATAAAAACAAAAATACCAACGCTAATAATCCCTACTATTTGTGTCAATAAAAGTTTAATACCACCTTTGTAAAGAAGTCCATCACTACAAGTTATCCCACATATACCATTTTTTGCAAAAAGTCCAACAGATAGAGTACCAAAAATACCATTTACAAGATGGACTGATAGAGCACCAACAGGGTCATCAATTTTTATTTTATCAAAAAATATCACAGATAAAACAACCAAAATCCCAGCAATAAATCCTATAATCATAGAAGCAGCAACTGTTACAAATGCACATGGTGCAGTTATAGCAACTAATCCTGCAAGACAGCCATTTAGAGTCATACCAAGGTCTGGTTTACCAAGTAAAATATATGAAATTATGGTAGAACTAATCATTGCAGTTGTAGCAGAAGTATTTGTTGTAACTACTATATGACTTATTGCAATAGGGTCTGCTGTCATAGTAGAACCGGGATTAAATCCAAACCAACCAAACCATAAAACAAATGTTCCAATAGTTGCAAGTGGTAAACTGTGTCCAGGGATAATATTGGTTTTCCCATTTTCATATTTCCCAAAGCGCGGTCCTAATAATAAAACACCTGCAAGTGCAGCCCACCCACCAACTGAATGAACAACAGTTGAACCAGCAAAATCAAGCATTCCAAGTTTACTAAGCCAGCCACCTCCCCATACCCAGTGCCCAACTATAGGATATATAAACATACACATCAAAAAACTGAAGATAATAAAAGAGGTATACTTAATTCTTTCTGCAACAGCACCTGAAACAATTGTTGCTGCTGTTCCACAAAATGCAAGTTGAAAGAAAAATTTTGCATATAAAGGAACTTTAACCCATGATAATGCAGAATAAACTCCTTTATAATTATCCCCTATTGAGGGAGAATTATCTGGTCCTTGTAAAAGAAATAATCCTTTAAAACCAATGAACCCATTTCCATCACCAAACATTAATCCCCATCCAACAAATAAAAAAGCAAGAGATGTAACTGCAAAAACAATAAAATTCTTTGATAGAATATTTGTTGTATTTTTTGTTCTTGTAAAACCACTCTCTACCATAGCAAAGCCAAGATTCATAAAAAATACAAGTTTTGCAGTTACTAAAACCCAAATAGTATTCACAATTGTTGTAATATCCATTTTTAACCACCTAAAAACAAAAAGGCGCTTTCCCCTCCTTGGGGAAAACGCCCTTGTTTTTTAAAATTTTAATCCTACTTTGGATTTTCTTTCTTTATATTATTAAAGTAAAAATTTTCTATTTTTGGTAACTAAAAAATTAAATTTCTATTTTTTTTAAGCCAGTCACCTTGCTTTTAATTTTTTTGATAATTTTAATTACCATAACATGAGAAATTCCTAAAGTTTGTCCAATTTCTCTTGTTGTATATCCTTCTATTATAAGATTTACAACTTTTTTTTCTCTCTCATTTAACAAATCATATATTTCTTCTAAATCTATTAAATATGAATTTTTTTTACTTACTTTTTCAAAACATATATTCTTTTCCATCAATTCGTCCAAACTTATAAATTTTTGAGATTTATTTTTTCTCATAAAATTTTTAAAATAAAAATAACACCTTTTTAAAATATATCTCTCATTTTTCCCTTCAAGATTCCCATTGTTCCATTCAATCCATAAATATAAATAAATTTCTTGAAGCAAATCATCTTTTTCAAAGATATTATTTCTATTTTTAAATTTTCTCAATATATAGTCTAATTTACTATCCAATTTTTTAATAAGTTCTAAATATTCCATTTTAAGTATTTATTTATAATTGGCATTCTTCTATCTTTACCAAATGCTTTTGGTGTTATTTTAATTCCTGGTGGCGATTGTCTTCTTTTGTATTCATTTCTGTCAACCATTTTTAAAACTTTCTTAATTAAATTTTCATCAAAGCCAATATTAACAATCTCTTCATAACTTTTATCATTCTCTATATATTCTTTTAAAATTGAATCAAGAACTTCATATGGTGGTAATGTATCAGTATCTTTTTGATTTTCTTTTAATTCTGCTGTTGGTTCTTTTATAAATATATTTTCAGGTATAACTGGAGATATTGAATTTCTCCACTTCGCTATCTTATATACCATTGTTTTATAAAGGTCTTTTATAACAGCAAATCCTCCCGCCATATCTCCATATAAAGTTGCATAACCAACGCTCATTTCTGATTTATTCCCAGTTGTCAGAACAAGATATCCAAATTTGTTTGATAAAGCCATTAAAATATTACCTCTTATTCTTGCCTGTATATTTTCTTCGGTAATATCAAATGGTCTATCTTGAAATATATCTTTTAATGTTTCAAGATAAGAATTAAAAATTTTTTCAATGGATATGATTTTAAACTCTATTCCAAGATTTTTTGCAAGTTTTTTTGCATCTAAATAAGATTGAGGAGATGAAAAGCGTGAAGGCATAAAAATACCGATAACATTTTCTTTCCCAAGTGCATCAACAGCAATTGTAGCAGTCAATGCAGAATCAATACCACCACTTAATCCAATAACGACTTTTTTAAAATTATTTTTGTAAACATAGTCTCTCAATCCACATATAAGACCTTTGTATATCTCTTCACTTTCATTTACTTCTTCAATTTCAATTGGTTTATCTTCTGATGAAAATATCAAAATCTCTTCTTCAAAAGGTTTTCCTTTTTTTATAACTTGTCCCTTATTATTAACTGCTAAACTTTGACCATCAAAAAGAAGTTCATCCTGCCCTCCAACAAGATTTGTATAAAACAAAAAAATATTATATTTTAAAGATATCTCTTTTATAATTCTTTCTCTTTCTTTTATTTTCTTATAGTGGTATGGAGAAGCATTTAAAACAAAAATATATATTGCACCATTTTTA
The DNA here is from genome assembly GCA_023818645.1 of Candidatus Omnitrophota bacterium. Taxonomy (GTDB): domain Bacteria; phylum Ratteibacteria; class UBA8468; order B48-G9; family JAFGKM01; genus JAMWDI01. The sequence goes on from JAMWCJ010000009.1 coordinate 12,062, forward strand.
ATCTGTTTTTTATAAGGACCATGTTTGTGCCATATATCTTCACAAATTACGACACCAAATTTTATTCCATTAATTTCAAAAAATCCAATTTCTCTTCCTTTTGAAAAATATCTTTTTTCATCAAATACACCATAATTAGGAAGAATTTTTTTATTATAGATGCCTATTATTTCACCTTTATAAATAATCCCAGCAGAATTATAAACTTTATTATTTTTCTTGTTCACAAAACCAACAATTACAATAGAATTTTTTACATTTTTTCTTATTTTTTGCAATGCATTTAAGTTATCTTCTATAAATTTCCTTCTTAGTAATAAATCCTCAGGTGGATATCCTGTGATAGATAGTTCTGGAAAACAAATAAAATTACATTCTTCTTTTTCTCCTTTTTCAATTGCTTTTATAATTTTTTCTGTATTTCCTAAAATATCACCAACAGTAAAATTTAATTGACATAAAGCAACTTTAATATTTCCCATAATTCCTCCTTTTAATTATTGATTTTCCCTCATTGGGCAGGAACTTCTTTGTTCGGGTGAGGACATTCTCTTTTTTCATTTTTACATATTTTAAATTCTTTGTCAAGTCAAATTCGCCATATAGTTCCTTTTAATTTTTAACTTTCTTTATCATTCCTAAATTTTCTTTAAAATTTATGGTGCTAAAGAGAAAAAGTAGAAATAAGGAATACCAATGGGAAAGAAGGATTTTTAAAAATTAAAGTGGCGAATTTGATTTGACAACCACTGATGTTAGTTATTAAAATCTATTCCCATTCAATTGTTGCAGGTGGTTTTGAAGTTATATCATATACAACTCTATTAACCCCTTTAACTTTATTTATAATTCTATTTGATATTCTTTCAAGTATCTTATAAGGAATTTTTACCCAATCAGCAGTCATTCCATCTACACTTTTTACAACTCTAATAGCAATAACATTTTCATAAGTTCTTTTGTCTCCCATAATTCCAACACTTTTTATAGGCAATAAAACTGCAAATGCCTGCCAGATTTTATTATAAAGACCTGCTTTTTTTATTTCCTGTTCAACTATAAAGTCGGCCTTTCTCAATATTTCAAGTTGTTCTTCTGTTATCTTACCTATAATTCTTACTGCAAGTCCAGGACCTGGGAATGGATGTCTTTTTATTATAAAATCTGGTAGATTTAATTCTTTTGCAATTTTTCTTATCTCATCTTTAAATAAAAATTTAAATGGTTCAATAAGTTTAAATTTCATATTTTCAGGGAGTCCCCCAACATTATGATGTGTTTTTATCCTTACAGATGGTCCTTTGAATGGAGAAATACTTTCTATAAGGTCAGGGTATAGAGTTCCTTGTGCAAGATATTGAGCACCAAATCTTTCTCCTTCTTTCTCAAAAATTTCAATAAATGTATTACCTATAATCTTTCTTTTATCTTCAGGGTCTTCTATATTTTTTAATCTTTCAAGGAATATATTTGAAGCATCTATATATTTAAAATTGATTTTATTTTTGAAAAAATTTATTATTTCTTCTGGTTCATTTTCCCTTAAAAGTCCATTGTTTATAAATATACTTAAAGAATTTTCCCCACAAACTTCATTAAGAATTAAAGATAAAACAGAAGAATCAATCCCTCCACTTAATGCACATATAATTTTTTTATTATTTACTTTTTCTTTTATCTCATTTTTAATTTTTTTTAGGATGGAGCCAAAAGACCAGTCAGATTTTAAATTACATATATTGAAAAGAAAATTTTTCAAAATCTTTTTCCCTTCTTCTGTATGAATAACTTCTGGATGAAATTGAACTCCATAAATTTTTTTATTCTTATCTCTGAAAGCACCTATTTTTACATTCTCTGTTTTTCCTATTATTTTGAATTCTTTTGGTAATTTGCTTACATAGTCCCAATGGCTCATCCAAACAATTGTTTCTTTTTTTAAGGATTTAAAAATTTCTTCATTAGTATCTGGATAGAAAATTGTCTTTCCATATTCCCTTATCTTTCCATGAGAAACTTTTCCACCAAAATATTTCGCTATAAGTTGCATTCCATAACAAATTCCTAAAATATAAAATTCTTTGCTTTTAAAAATTCTTTCATCAAAATCTAATTCTTTTTTAGATATATGTCCTGGACCACCTGATAAAATTAAAACATTTACATTTTTATCTTTCAATTCTTCATATCTTGTTGTAAAATGAAAAATTTCACAATAAACCTTTAATTCTCTAACTCTTCTTGCTATAAGTTGTGTATATTGTGAACCAAAATCAATTATTGCAACCATCTATATCACTTTTTTTAAATTTATAATATTCTTTAATATCCATCACTTTAAGTCCAATCTCTTTAAGTTTTTTAATTGCATAAATTGTTGCTTTAGCACCTGGTATTGTTGTTACTAAAGGAATATTTCTTTGAACAGCAATTGTCCTTATTGAAACTATATCTTTTTTAGGTTTCTTACCAGATGGAGTATTTATTATAAGCGATATCTCATTATTTATTATATAATCAAGTATATTTGGTCTTCCTTCATAAATTTTTGGTATAATTTTAACCTTTATTCCTGACTCATATAAGATTTTTCCAGTTCCTCCACTTGCTAATATTTTAAATCCAAGGTTTTCTAATTCTTTTGCTATTGAAATTATGTAAGGTTTATCTTTATCTTTTACACTTATAAAAACATTTCCTGATGTTGGCAAATTTTGTCCTGCTGCTAATTGACTTTTTGCATAAGCAATTTCAAAACTTTCATCAATACCCATTACCTCCCCTGTTGATTTCATTTCAGGACCTAAAATTGCGTCAACATTTCCAAATCTATTAAATGGGAAAACAGATTCTTTTACTGCATAATAATTTAAATTTACTTCTTTTGTAAAATTTAATTCTTTTAATCTCTTTCCTATCATTATCTTTGTTGCAAGTTTTGCAAGTGGAACACCTATTGCTTTACTAACAAATGGAATTGTTCTTGATGCTCTTGGATTTACTTCAAGGACATATACTTTACCATTTTTTACTGCATATTGAATATTTATAAGACCAATTATATTTAATGATAGAGCAAGTTTTTTAGTTATTTCTTTTATTTCCTCTATTATATTTTTTTTTAAACTATAAGGTGGTATAACCATTGCACTATCTCCTGAATGAATACCTGCTTCTTCTATATGCTCCATTATCCCACCAATAACACATAAATTACCATCACATATTGCATCAACATCAACTTCAATTGCATCTTCAAGAAATTTATCTATTAAAATAGGATGTTCTGGTGAAACTTCTACTGCTTTTTCAATAAACTCTTTTAGTGCTTCTTCATCATAAACAATTTCCATAGCCCTTCCACCAAGAACATAAGATGGTCTTACTAAAACTGGATAACCAAGTTTCCTGGCTATTTTTTTCGCTTCATCATATGTAAAAGCAGTTCCACTTGGTGGTTGTGTAATCTTTAATCTTTCTATTAATTTACTAAATTTTTCTCTATTTTCTGCTATATCAATTGCAATAGGGTCTGTTCCTAAAATTTTAACACCTGCATTTTTTAAAGGTATAGCAAGTTTTAAAGGTGTCTGTCCTCCAAATTGTAGAATAACACCAATTGGGTCTTCCTTCTCAATAATATTTAATACATCTTCAAAAGTAAGTGGTTCAAAATATAATCTTGTGGAAGTATCATAGTCAGTGCTAACTGTTTCTGGATTACAATTTATCATTATACTTTCATACCCTTCCTCCTTTAATGCAAATGATGCATGAACACAACAATAATCAAATTCTATACCTTGACCTATTCTATTTGGACCTCCACCAAGTATAACAACTCTTTTTTTCATTTTTACTCTAATTTTATAAACTCGGGATTTTCATAAGTTGAATAATAATATGGAGTATAAGCAATAAATTCTCCTGCACAAGTATCTACACATTTATAATTAACTTCAATTTTATATTCCTTTCTTAAATTTCTTATTTCAATTTCACTTTTTCCAACCAATTTCCCTATTTGTTTATCTGAAAATCCAAGTTCTTTTGCTTTTTTCATTGTTTGGCAATCAATTTTTCTATCTTTAAATTTTTTAATTTCTTTTTCAAAATCAACAATCTCTTTTATATTTGAAAGAAACCATTTATCTATTTTGCATAAATTATAAATTTCATCTATTGTTCTCCCTTCATTAAGTGCTTTTTTAATATAAAAAATTCTTAATGGATTTGGAATTCTTAAGCCATCTTCTATTTCCATTTTTAAGTTTATATCTTCAAGACCATAAAAATTTTCTTCTAAACTTCTTAATGCTTTTTGTAATGCTTCTTTAAAAGTTCTACCAATTGCCATAACTTCACCAACTGATTTCATAGATGTTGAAAGATATGATAAAGAACCTGGAAATTTTTCAAAATTAAATTTTGGTATTTTTACTACACAATAATCTATTGTTGGTTCAAAACAGGCAGGTGTTTTTTTAGTAATATCATTTGGTATTTCATCAAGAGTATAGCCAATTGCAAGTTTAGTTGCTATTTTTGCTATTGGAAAACCAGTTGCCTTAGATGCAAGAGCAGAACTTCTTGAAACTCTTGGATTCATTTCAATTACAACCATTTCTCCATTATCAGGATTTACTGCAAATTGAATATTACTACCACCTGTTTCTACTCCAATCTCTCTTATTATTTTTATTGCTGCGTCTCTCATATTCTGATATTCTTTATCTGTTAATGTTTGGACAGGAGCAACTGTTATACTGTCACCTGTATGAATTCCCATAGGGTCAAAATTTTCAATTGAACATATTATTACTACATTATCTTTTAAATCCCTCATTACTTCAAGTTCATATTCCTTCCATCCATAAACTGATTCTTCAATTAAAATTTCATTTATTAAACTTGCATTTAATCCAATTTCCGCAAGTTCTTTAAACTCTTGGATATTATAAGCAATAGAACTTCCTGTCCCGCCAAGCGTATATGCAGGTCTTATAATTACAGGAAATCCAATCTTTTTTGATACCTCAATTGCTTCTTTTAAATTATGTGCTATCCCACTTTCAGGAACTTTAAGACCTATATTTTTCATTGATTCTTTAAATAACTCTCTATCTTCTGCTTTTTTAATTGCATAATAATTTGCTCCTATTAATTCAACATTATATTTCTGTAAAACACCCATTTGATAAAGTCTTGTTGCTATATTTAAGGCTGTTTGACCACCAAGTGTTGGTAAAATTGCATCTGGTTTTTCTTTTTCAACTATTTTTGCAACTATTTCAGGTATTAATGGTTCAATGTAAATTTTATCTGCCATATCAGGGTCTGTCATAATTGTTGCAGGATTACTATTTACTAAAATCACTTGATATCCTTCTTCTTTCAATGCTTTACATGCTTGAGAACCAGAATAATCAAATTCACATGCCTGACCTATTATTATTGGTCCTGAACCAATTATCATTATTCTTTTTATATCAGTTCTTTTTGGCATTTTCTATATATTTGTAAAATTTTTCAAATAAATATTCAGCATCTTTTGGACCAGGTGCATTTTCAGGATGGAATTGAACACTAAAAATAGGTAATTTTTTATGCTCTATACCTTCAAGTGTACTATCATTTAAATTTATGTGAGTTATTTCTATATTTTGGTCTTTAATTGAGTTTATATCAACACAAAATCCATGATTTTGAACTGTTATATAAACTTTCTCTGTTTTTAAATCCTTTACAGGATGATTTGCACCATGATGACCAAATTTTAATTTATATGTTTTCCCACCAAAAACTTGTCCTAAAATTTGATGGCCAAGACATATTCCAAAAATTGGATATCTTTCTACAAGATTTAAAAGATTTTTTACAATATAATTTAATGGTTCTGGGTCTCCTGGTCCATTTGAAATTAATATCCCATCTGGTTTTTCTTTTATAATCTCTTCATAAGGTGATGTTGCTGGATATACTATTACTTTTAAATCATATTTGGAAAGCAATCTCAAAATATTATATTTAACTCCACAATCAATAACAACAACTTTATATTTTCCTTCTTTCTTCCACCAGTATGGTTTTTCTTTTATAACATCTTTAACAAGGTCTACACCAACAATAGAACGGGATTTTCTAACTTTTTCAAGCATTTCTTTTAACTCATTTTCTCCTGTAAAAATACCTCCTTTTTGTGCTCCTTTGTCTCTTAAAATCTCTGTTATCTTTCTTGTATCAACATCTTCAATTCCAACAATTCCATTTTCTTCAAATAACTCCTCAATTGATTTTTCCCCTCTCCAATTTGAATAAATTTTACTTTTCTCTTTAACTACAAAACCTTCAAGATGAATCTTATATGACTCTATATCACTACTATTTACACCATAGTTTCCAATTAAAGGATAAGTCATAACAACTATTTGGCCTTTATAAGATGGGTCATATATAATTTCCTGATAACCTGTCATACTTGTGTTAAAAATAAGTTCACCAAATCTTTCTCCTTTTGCTCCAAAAATTTTTCCTTTATAAATTGTTCCATCCTCTATAACAAGATATCCTTTCATTTTTCAAATTGTTCTTTACCTTTAAAATCGCTAATTTCAACAGGATATTGGCCAGTAAAACATGCAGTACAAAATTCATCATCTGGTAAATCCATAGAAGAAAGCATTCCTTTAAGTGAAAGATAATGTAAACCATCAAGTCCAATAATCTTTTTAATTTCTTTTATAGTTTTACCTGATGCAATCAATTCATTTTTTGTTGGAAAATCAATTCCATAAAAACATGGATATTTTATAGGAGGAGAACTTACTACCATATAAACATTTCTTGCACCTGCTTTTCTCAATTCATTAATTCTTAAAGTACTTGTTGTCCCTCTGACTATTGAGTCCTCAACTACAATTATACATTTATCTTTTATAACCTCTTTTACTGGATTTAATTTTACCTTTACTCCAATTTCTCTTGAAGTTTGAAATGGCATAATAAATGTTCTTCCAACATAATGATTTCTTATAAAACCCATTTCAAAAGGAATTTTTAATTTTTCTGCAAGCCCAATTGCTGCAATATTACCTGAATCTGGGATTGGAATTACTAAATCTGCTTTAAATTGTAATTCTCTTGCTAAATTTTCTCCAAGTTTTTTCCTTGCTTTATACACACTTTCCCCAAAAATTTTACTATCAGGTCTTGCAAAATATATAAATTCAAAAATACATCTTGAAATTTTATTTTTTTGTAAATAATAACTTTTAAGTCCATTTTCTCCAATATGTAAAATTTCTCCTTCTTCAATTTCTCTTATATAATTTGCTCCAATAAGGTCAAATGCACAATTCTCAGAAGCGACAACATAACCATTTTCAAATTTTCCTAAACATAAAGGTCTAAATCCATTTGGGTCTTTAATAGCATATATTCCATCAGGAGAAAAAATTAAAAGAGAATAAGCACCTTTAACTTTTTTCAATGCTTCAATAAGTTTGTCAATGAAACTTTCTTTTTTTGATCTGAAAATAAGATGTATTATTATTTCTGTATCAAGAGTTGTCTGAAATAAAGTTCCTTGACTTTCAAGTTCTTCTCTTAATGTATAACTATTTACAAGTGTTCCATTATGAGCAATTCCATATTTTTCACCTTTATATTCTACAATGAATGGTTGTATATTTTTGATATCAGGACTTCCAGTTGTTGAATATCTTACATGTCCAATTCCAAAACCAAAATTTTTATATTTCTCAAAATCAAATTTTGAAAAAACATCATTTACAAGTCCCATTCCTTTATAAATATATGTATTTTTAAAATCAGAAAAAATTATTCCACAACTCTCTTGACCTCTATGCTGGAGCGAAAAAAGAGAAAAATATAAAATTTTGGGAACATCTTTAACATTATAAATACCTACAATTCCACAATTTTCTCTAATCATTTTTAGATGGAGAATAATTTTTATAAATTTTACAATATTTTTATTTTTTTTCAAACTATTAAAATAATTAATGGAGAATTTTTATCCCTTCACTTTTTAAGTTCAACAATTAAATATTAATCTAAAATTTCTTTAACCCTTTCTTTATCTGAATCCATCACAAAAGGTATTCCTGAAACTTCTGATGCTTCTTTTGTTAAAGCAAATATGTCATCCCTTGAGATATATTTTAATGCAAACTTTCTTGCTCCTGCCATAAGTTGTTTTAAACCAGTTGAAAGGCGGTCATAATAAGTATAAATTCCAATTGCCCCAATAGGTATTTTTTTAAATCTCTCTCTACCATATTTCTTTAATATTTCTTCACCTTTTAGAAAAATTTGTTCAATTTTATTTCCATGCTCTTTATAATCCTTTGGAATATTTCCCTTTTTAATCATCTCTCCTATTGTTTTTGCAACCATACCCGCTGTCATTGTTGCCCTTCCAAGACATACAGCCTTTGTAAATGGTGATGATAAAGCAAAAACTTTAAAAATCTGGTCTTCAAATGCAAGTCCACCTGCAAAAGCAATTGGTGGGATATATTTGCCTTTTTCTTTTAATATTTGACAGTATTTATAAGTTAATGAAATCAACTCAACAAGTGGAATTCCCCATTCATTCATCATTCTCCAAGGGCTCATTCCAGTTCCTCCACCAGCAGCATCAATTGTCAAAAGGTCAATTTTTGCTTCAGAAGAAAGTTTTAATGCAATAGCAAGGTCTTTTGGTCTATAAGCACCTGTTTTTAATGTTATATATTTTGCTCCAATTTTTCTCAATCTTTCAACCTCCTTTAAAAATCCATCTTGTGTAACCATACCGAGACGAGAGTGTCTTTCAAATTCAGTTATTGCTTTAATTTTATATGCTTCTTTTACAACAGGGTCATCTGGGTCTGGCAGAACTATATATCCTCTTTCTTTAAGTTGTTTTGCTCTTTCAATTGAGGAAAGTTTAACTTCTCCACCAATATCTTTTGCTCCTTGCCCCCATTTTAACTCTATAGCATTTACTCCTAATTTTTCAATAACATATTCAGCAACTCCAAGTCGTGTATCTTCAACATTTAATTGGACAAGGATATTACCATATCCTTCATACCATTCTTTATAAATTTTAACTCTATGTTCCATATCTGGAGATTTATAAACTTTTCCATTTTTCAATTCAAGTTTTGGGTCCATTCCACATACATTCTCTCCAATTATAACAATAGTTCCTGAAATAGCAGCTCCTACAGCAAAATGGTCCCAATTATTTCTTGCAATATCAGTAGACCCAAGTGCTCCTGTAAAAAATGGAACTCTCAGTTTTATATCATTATTGCTTCCCAAATCAGTTTGAATATCTACATTTGGGAAAATCGCTTTATCTGGATCTGCTTCAATTCCATACGCACCAATACATGTTCCATGAATATTAAAATGAGATAAATCTATTGGATAATTTTTTTCTCCACCTGCAGTAATCTTTCCAAAAGGTTGAGGATAAATTAATTCTCTACCTCTTATTGCTGATTTTCCAATTTCACAAAATCCTGGACAGCCGTCAATACAAGTAACACAAATTCCAGAAATAGGAGATGGCTCAATCCTATTTCTTGTGAAATTAACTCCACTTGCATTATATCTACTATACCCCATTTTATCCTCCTTTTGTTTAAAATAAAAAAGGTCCTTTCTCTTCTCTGAGAGAAAGGACCCCTTTGTCCTCTTTACTTCTTTGTAATTCTTTTATATTTTTATAATAACATATTTAAAAAATCTGTCAACTCAAAATAAAATCTTTCCAAATCCTTTGTCCCACTTCAATTTCCAGCGGCCACCTCGTAGGTGGGAGTGGGAGAAATGTTATATCAGATTTGAAAGAGAAAGTAATTCAGGGACATATTTATCCCAGCCAAGCGGCATAATATGTACACCCTGACACATACCCTTCATTCCTTTAATTAATTCTGCTCCTATCTGTAAACTAACTTTCACTCTATCCTCTTTTTTTGCTTTTGCCATCATTTCAATATATCTATCTGGAACACTTACTCCTGCTACATTTTCATTCATATATTTTGCCATACCAGCAGATTTTAAAAGAACAATACCACCAAGAATTGGAACTTTATATTTTTCAACTTTCTTCATAAACTCTTCAAACTTTTTTAAATCATAAACTGCTTGTGTCTGGAAAAATTTTGCTCCTGCCTCAATTTTTTTCTCCATTTTAATAATTTGAAGTTCTAATGGTTCATATCCAGGACTTACAACTGCTCCTAAAAAAAAGTGTGGGCTACCATCAAGTTGGTTCCCTTTCATATCCTTCCCTTCCATTAACATTGATGCAACTTTTAATAAAGAAACAGAATCAAGGTCAAAAACTGGTTTAGATTCAGGATGGTCTCCTAAAATTGGATGGTCTCCAGTTAAACATAAAACATTTCTAATCCCTAAAACATATGCACTTAAAAGGTCTGATTGTAAAGCAAGACGATTTCTATCTCTACAAGTAATTTGGAAAATAGGTTCAAATCCTCTTTCTATAAGTAGATGACAGGTGGCAAGAGAACCAAGACGCATAACTGAACTCTGTAAATCAGTAACATTAATTGCATCAACCTTATCCTTTAACTCATCTGCTTCTTTCAAAAACTCAAGATTTGTTCCTTTGCCAGGACCTATTTCTGAAGTTATAACAAATTTACCCTCATTCAATTTTTTCTGTAATTTTGATATTTCCATTTTATAACTCCTCGTTTTTATCTACATCATAAAATATTTTTTTTCTAATCTTTCCTGTTGGCTCACATAGTTTGTAATTCCTTGGTTCCTGATATTCTTTTAAAATTTCAAGTTTCTCAATTCTTTTAAGTTTTTCATATATTAATGCCCATCCACAATCCTTTTCAGAATCTATTTCGCATTTTCCATTATTGGTTCCACCACATGGCCCATTAATCAATTGTTTTGTACAGAAAGTAATAGGACATATTCCTCCTGTAATTCCAAGATAACACATTCCACATTCAGCACATCTTTCTTCTCCAGGCCAGAGACCTTGAAATCCACCCAGATATATTGTATTTGTTGCAGGATAAATTGGTTTTTCAATAACATTTGAAACACATTGCACACCTATACCACATGAAAAAACTAAAATGCCAAAGTTATCTGAAAAATCATTTATGAACCTTGATAATTTTCTTACAATTAAATTCTTATTACACATAAAATCTATTTTTATAATTCTTTTTATTTTCTTTCCATTTGTTTTCAATTTCTCTTCAATTTCACTTATACTTTTATCATCGCTTACTTTACATACTTCTGCACATCCATTACAAGCAAGTAAAAGTAAATTTTCTTCTTTTGTAATTTTTAAAATTTCTTCAAAAATTTTCAGTTCTGAGTAAATCATTTTCATTCTCCTTTTTTAAGATTAAACTACAAAATTTAATAAGTTTATCCAAAATTTCTTCAAATTTTTCAAGCAATACTTCAGAAAGCCCAATCTTCCAATCAATTTTTGCTGGTTCAATCCCAAAAATATAAAAATTCTTCAAAAAATCAAAACAACTTAGAATTTCAGTATCTAAATAGTTTTTTTCATGGGTCGAAAATGTCCAATTATCTAAAATAATAGGATTTTTACTTATATATACAAGACCAGGTATTAAATTGAAATCTATAGTATCAACTATAACTAAATTTTCACATCTTTCTTCTTCAACTATAGGTAAAATTCTCCATGTCTCTGTTCCTATCTCATAAATTTTTACCTCTTTTTCATCAAAATAATTTTTAAGTTCTCTTACGAGATAAACCCCAATTCCATCATCCATTCTTAAAGTATTTCCTATCCCAATAACCAGCAATTTTATGCCCATATTAAAAATTCTTTTTTGTTTAATTTTTTCCTTTCTATAATCTGAACAGCACAGGCAAGACAGGGGTCAAAAGACCTTACTATTCTTAAAATTTCTATCGGGTTTTCTTCATCTTTAATAGTTGTTCCTATAAGTGCTTTTTCAATTGGTCCATAATTTTCATTTTTATCTTTTGGAGAAGCATTCCAGGTAGTAGGTGAGATAATCTGATAATGTGAGATTTTTTTATTTTTTATCTCTATCCAATGACCTACAGCACCACGAGCACCTTCGCTTAACCCAACTCCTTTACATTCAGAAGGTATTTCATAATCTACAAAAAATTCTTCATCTTCTTTTATTTTCAATATCCAGTTTAAACTTTCTTCTATTAAAACTTTTGCTTCTATAAATCTTGCAATATGTCTTCCAAGGACAGAATTTAATTTCTTTATATCTATTTTAAGATCAGTAATTATTTTATCTATTTGACTCTTCCATGATTCTACTCCCATTTTATAAGCAACAAACAATCTTGCCACCGGACCAACTTCAAAAGGTTTTCCTTTATATCTTGGACTTTTTATCCATGAATATGCATTTTTATTTATATCTACCTTTGGAAAATCCTTTCCTGGATTTTCTATTTCACCTTCATACCATGAGTTTTCTATATGTTCTGTTATTTCACTTAAATTAAATTCTTCAAAACTTTCCATATTAAAAACAACTCCACCAGGTTGAAATTTTTCAATAATACCATCTTTTTTTAAATAGAATGTCCCATATGCAAGATAATTTCCATAAGAAGCGCCTATATCAAAATAATCATTATAGTAATTAATTATATCTTTTAGGTCCCTGAAATAGTAGAGTTCAACGAATTCTTTTATATCTTTTAGTTTACCTATCGCATTCTCTATTTTTCCGATATCAACTTTTTGGGTAACACCTCCAGGGATAATGCCGCATTGATGTGGCATTTTACCTCCAAAGATACTTAAAAGTTGATGGCTATATCTTCTTATTTCAAGTCCCTTTATATAATTATGAAGGCATCTTAAATTTACATCTTCAGGCAATCTTAAGTCATTATTTTTTGAAGAAAAAGGGTAATAATTATCTCTTTCAAAAAACTTACAAACAAGGTCAATTTCACTACTCACACCTCTTTTTACCTTAGTTAAATCTATAAAATCAAGTAAACAAAGATGATAAAAATGTAAAATAGAATTGTGAATGTGATTTGAGGCATGTATTAAATTCCTTACTAAATAAGCATTTTGTGGGATTTTCTCCTTAATCCCTAAAGCATCTTCAACAGCATAAGTTGACGCAGTTGCGTGAGCAATTGGACATACTCCACATACTCTCTGTGTTATCTGAACTGCATCGGTTGGATCTCTGTCAATAAGGATATTCTCAATTCCTCTATAAAGCATCCCACTACATTTTGCATCAACTACTTTTTTATCTTCAATTTCAACTTCTATTTTTAGATGTCCTTCAATTCTTGTAACCGGGTCAATTATAATTTTTTTTCTCATTTTTGCTCTCCAATTTTTTCAATTTCTTTTCTTTTAAATAATGGACTATTTTTATCTATAAATTCTGGTTCTGTACAACCAAAGCAGGGGGAATTATTTTTTATACACCAGTTCGTTCCTCCGTTCCATTCTCTTATAGGACAATCAGCATATGTAAAAGGGCCCTTGCAACCAACTAAATATAAACAACCTTCTTCAGAAAAACTCTTTGCAAATGCCCCTTTGTCAAAATAAGGTCTTCTTGGACAATTTTCATGGATCAATCTGGAATAAAAATCTAAAGGTCTATTTAATTCGTCAAGTTTTATTTCTGCTCCAATTATAATCTTTGTAATAGTCCCCAAAAACCAATCTGGATGAGGAGGACATCCTGGAATATTTATGAGTAATTTTTCAATTTTTCTTTCTTCCATAATTTCTTTTACTGGTTTACAACCAGTAGGATTTGGTAAACTTGCAGGAATTCCTCCAAAACAAGAACAACTTCCAATACATATAATTCCTTTACAATTTTCCATCAAATCATATAAAATCTCTAAAAATGTTTTTTCTCCTATCTTGCCATAAATTCCACCGTCTTTAGTTGGAATAACACCTTCAACAACAAGAAAAAAATCTTTTTTGAGGTTCTCTTCCTTCAAAACTTCTATTACTTTTTCTCCACTTTCTGCCATTATTGTTGACTGGAAAACTAAAGAAACTGCTTTTCCTGGAACAATTTCATCAAGAAGTAAATTTTTTATTTTAAGAGAAGAAGAATTTAAAACAGAAATAGTACATCCTGTGCAAGTGCCAGATTGAAACCACACCACTTTTATATTTTCCATTTTATACTCCCTTTTGTAATTTTGTTAGTAAAACTGTATTCCTTAACAATATCGCTGTAGTAATTGGTCCAACTCCTCCAGGAACAGGTGTAATCCAACTTGCTTTTTCTTTTGCCTTTTCAAATTCAACATCTCCTACTATTTTATCACCAACTTTATTTATTCCAACATCTATTACAATTGCTCCTTCTCTTATCCAATCTCCAGGTATTAAATTTGCTTTACCAACAGCAACTATTAATATTTCTGCTCTTTTTACATGTTCTTCCAATTTTCCAGCGTCTGAAGTTCCTATATGGCATATTGTTGTAGTTGCAAATTTATCAACTAAAAGTAAAGCAACTGGTTTTCCAACTATATCTGAATGACCAACCATAACAACTTCTTTCCCATACAAATCAATTCCAAGATAATTAATTATCTCTTTAACTGCAAGTGCTGTACATGGACCAACAAATGGCTTTCCATAAACAATCCATCCCATATTAGTGGGATTAACTCCTTCAACATCTTTTTCAGGAGATATTTTTGACTGAACTTTCCTTGTGTCAACTCCTTTTGGTAAAGGTAATTGTAGAATTATTCCTGAAACTTCTTGATTTTTATTTAATCTATCTATATTTTCAATAATTCCAGATTCATCTATATTTTCAGATAAACTTAATATCTCATAATTAATTCCAATTTTTTCACAATTTTTCTTCTGCTGATTCATATAAACCATACTTGCAGGATTTTCGCCTAAAGAAACAGCAATAAGTTTTGGAATAATACCTTTTGATTTTAAATGTTCAATTTCTTTTTTTACTTCTTCTTTTATTTTTTCTGCAATAATCTTTCCATCAATCAAATTTCCCATCTTATACCCCCATTTTTTCAATAACTATTTTATTTATTTTTTCACTTTTATCTTTTATTTTTTTTTCCAATATCTCTATTTCTTGTTTAATATTTTTCTTCAATTCTTGATCTTTTAAAAATTTCAGATTTATCAATATATTTATCTTACCGCTGATAAAAGCACCAAATGCAAAAATATTAGCAATTCCAGTATCAGAAATCAAATTTTTATTTCCTTTTTCTACAAGTATATCGCAAAAATTAACTATTTCAACCATATAATTACATATTTTAAGATGTAAATTAGCTGAACTTTTTAAATGCTCTTCTGTATCCTTCTTTTTTTTAATTGCCTCATCAATCTTTTTATATATCCTGCTATCTTCTTCAATAAAATTTGAGCAATCCTTTAAAATCTCATCGTTTCTTTCTTTAATCTTCTTTAACTCTTCCTGAAATTCTTCATAACCCTTTTTCCCAATCGTATAATTTAAGACCATATTAAGAAGGGAACTTGAAAGAGAAGCAAGACAGGCAACAGCACTACCACCACCAGGAATAGGTGTTTTTGCTGATAAAATATCAAAATAATTTTTTAAAGAACTATTTAAAAAATTACAATCCATAATGAAATTCTTTTAGTTTTAAATATTTCTCGTAATTCTCATCCCATAATTCAGTATTTTCTGGTCTAAAAACAATTAAAGGAAAAGAATTTCTTATTATTTCTCTAATCTGATATATATCTTTAATTTCTCTCTTTGCAAGAACTTGAATTAATATATTCCCAATACTTGTTGCTTCTGAAGGTCCTGTTATAACAATTTTTTTTGTTGCAGAAGAAGCAAATTGAGAAAGAAGTGAATTTTTACTGCCACCTCCTACTATATGTAATGTTTCTATCTCATATCCTATAATCTCTTCAAGTTTTTCTAAAACATACCTATATTCCATTGCCAAACTTTCAAGAATTACTCTTGTTATTTGAGAAATATCTTCTGGGACTTTCTGCCCTGTTTTTTTACAATAATTTTTGATCTTTTCAACCATATTTCCTGGGTAAAGAAAATCTGCATTGTTAACATCAATAAAAGAATAAAAAGGAGTTTCATTTTTAGCCATTTCAACCAACTCTTCATATTTGTATGTCTTTTCTAATTTGTCCCATTCTTTCTTACATTCCTGTAATATCCACAATCCCATTATATTTTTTAAAAATCTTATTGAGCCTCCAAAACCACCCTCATTAGTAAAATTATATTCAAGTACTTTATCATTTATTATTGGGTCTGTAATTTCAACTCCAAGTAAAGACCATGTTCCAGAAGAAAGATAAGCCCATTTTTCTTCCTCTTTTCCTGGTGTTCCAACTACTGCAGAAGCAGTATCATGACAGCATACAGCGAAAACAGGTATCTGACCCACTCCTATTTCTTCCTGTAGTTTTTTAGTTATATTTCCGAATAAAGTTCCTGGAGAAATAACCTGTGGGAGAAAATCTGTTTTTATATCAAGTTGTTCAAGTATACCAAAGCACCAATTTCCTCTTGGTGCTTTATTTTGTCCAGTTGCTAAAGAATTATACATCTGTGAGGTTGTTGTAATTGTGTATTCACAAAACTTTTCACCAGTTAATAAAAAATTAAATAAATCAGGCATAAAAAGTAATGTTTTACAATTGTCAAGTAAATAAGGGAATTCTTTTTTTGTTGCATATAACTGAAATAAAGTATTAAGAGGCATAAATTGAATACCTGTTTCTTTAAAAATTCTTTCTTTTGAAATTATTTGGAAAACTTCTTCCATTATTCCATTTGTTCTCTCGTCTCTATAATGGAAAGGATTTGAAAGAATTAAGTTATTTTCGCCAATAAAACCACAATCAACACCCCATGTTGTAACTCCAATTCCTGCAATTTCTCCATAATTTTTAGCAATTGATATAATCTTTTTAACTTCTTCAAACAAAGACAATAAATTCCAAAATCTATGATTAAAAATTATTGTATTATGGGTTGGAAATCTATGAATCTCTTCTATTGCAAGTTTATTTCCATCAAAACTTCCAATTATCCCTCTTCCACTTTCTGCTCCTAAATCTATTGCAATATAATTTTTTTTCATATGAAATATTTAAATCCAATTTTGAATTTTTGTCAATTTTAAAACTCCTTTTTGAGTAAAAACAAGTATAAAACATATGGAAAAAATAGATTATGGATTTGTTTTTGTAAAAAAAAGTTATATAATTTTAATGCTATGAGAAATTTTAGTGTATTCTACATAGAAAAAGGAAGATTTGAGATAAAAGAACATGAGATAGAAAAATTAAAAGAGGATGAGGTTCTTGTAAAATGTCTTGCAAATGGAGTTTGTATGTGGGAAGCATCTTTATATGCAGGAATAGAAAAGTTACCAAAAAACTCAATTATAGGACACGAAGGGATAGGAATTGTAGTTGAAAAAGGGAAAAATGTTAAAAAAGTTAAAAAAGATGATTATGTTGTCTGTTATAAATGGAGTTTATATCAAAAATTAAAAGAAGATGAAATCAAAAAATTTTCTATTAAAATAGATGATCCATCAAAATATATAGTTGAACCAGTTGCTTGTGTTATAAATGCACTTCAATTTTACGAAATAATTCCGGGGGATAAACTTGCTTTAATTGGAGCAGGTTTTATGGGGCTTTTAAATCTCCAAGGTCTATCTGGTTATCCTATTGAAGAAATTGCTGTATTTGATGTCAAAGATTATAATCTTAAACTTGCTAATGAATTTGGAGCAACTGAAATTATAAATGTTAAAGATAAATTTGAAATTGAAAAGTTTAAAAATAGATTTGATTTTGTAATTGAATGTGCCGGTTCTCAAAAAGCAATAAACTTAGCAGAAGAAATTGTTAATAAATGTGGAAAAATCGCTTTCTTCTCCTGGCATCATGAAAAAAGAATTATAAATCCAAGTTTATGGCATACAAAGGGACTTATTGTTTTAAATCCGTCTCCAGTTATAGGGATTAAAAGGAATATTGATAATTTTGACAGAGCCATTAAACTTTTAGAAAATAAAAAGTTCAATCTTGAAAAACTTGTAACACATAGATTTTCTGTTAATGAAATAGATAATGCAATGAAACTGGCAATAGAAAAACCAGAAGGATGTATTAAGGTTATTCTTATTTTTGATATTTAATTATTTCGGAAAGTTCCTTAATTAAAAGTTTGTTTTCTTCTTCAGTTCCAATTGTTATTCTCACATATTGATTGCTTAAATTAAAACTTTTCATCCCTCTTATTATAATCCCTCTTTTTTCAAGTTCTTTGACTATATCTGTTGCATCCTGTTTAAACTTACAGAGTATAAAATTGGCTTCTGTAGGAATATATTCAATTCCTAATTTCTCAAAACTTCCATATAAAAACCTTTTACCTTCTTTATTTACATTAATTGATTTTTTAACAAAATCTTGGTCATTCAAGGCAGTTATAGCAGCAATTTGAGCAAGTCCTGTTGTATTAAAAGGTGGTCTTATTCTTTCCATATAATTTAAAATTTCACTTTTCCCTATTCCATAACCAATCCTTAAAGAAGCAAGACCATAAATTTTTGAAAAACTTCTTGTAAGAACTATATTTTTATCTTTATAATAAGGAAAACAGGTTCCAAAATTTTTATTTTCCACATACTCAAAATATGCTTCATCAGAAATTATAATAATATTATCAGGTATTTTACTTAAGAATTTTTCAAGTTGTTCTTTATATACAATTGTTCCTGTTGGATTATTCGGATTACATAAGATTATCACTTTTGTTTTTGAAGTAATTCTTTCAAAAAATTTATTAAGATTATATGAAAAGTTTTCTTCAAGAGGGACTTCAACAGGCACACCACCAACTTTCAAAACTAAGATCCTATAAATAATGAAAGAAGGGAAAGGATAAATAACCTCTTCTCCTGGATTTACAAATGTTTCAATTGCAAGAGAAATTACTTCACTTGAACCACTACCAAGAATTATTTCATCTTCAGGTATATTGAGAAAATTTGATAATTCTTTTTTTAAATAATAACCAGAACCATCAGGATATCTATTAATATTATCAAGATTTTCCCTTAATGCCTCTTTTACTTTTTGTGAATAACCAAGAGGATTTTCATTTGATGCGAGTTTTATAATTCTTTTAAGATTATAGAGCCTTTTTACATCATCAATCGGTTTTCCAGGAACATAAGGAGCAATTTCTTTTATCTCTTTTCTTACAAGTTTATCAATATTATCTCCCATAAATAAATCCTATCTTTTCCTTTACTTCATTAATTGTTTTAATTGATGTTTCCCTTGCTTTTTTGCTACCTTCAACAAGTATTTCAATTAATTTACCTTTATTTTTTCCAAGTTTTTCCCTTTTTATTCTTATCTCTTCAAGGTATTCAATAAGTTTTTCTCCAAGTTGTTTTTTACAATCAGTACACCCTATCTTTGCACCTTTACAATCAATCTCTATTTCTGCAACTTTCTTCTCATTAAAAATTTTATGATAAGAAAAAACAGGACAGGTTTCTGGATGCCCTGGATCATTTTTATATATTCTCTTGGGGTCTGTAAACATCTTACTTACCTTCTCTTTTATAATTTCAGGACTATCTTTTAAATAAATTGCATTATTGTATGATTTACTCATTTTCCTTCCATCTGTTCCAGGGATTTTTGGTGTTTCTGTTAAAATTGCCTGAGGTTCGGGAAATGTCTGTCCATATAAACTGTTAAACTTCCTTGCTATTTCCCTTGTTAATTCAAGATGAGGCAGTTGGTCTATGCCTATAGGAACAAATTCGGCTTTATAAATCAAAATATCCGCAGCCTGAAGAACAGGATAACCTAAAAAACCATAAGTATTTAAATCCTTATCCTTTATCTCTTCCCTCTGCTCTTTATAAACAGGATTTCTTTCAAGATATGGAATTGGGATAATCATTGAAAAAATTAGATGTAATTCTGTATGTTCTGGAACAAGTGACTGAATAAATATTGTTGATTTTTCAGGATCAAGCCCAGAAGAGATAAAATCTATTGCTATTTCTTCAACATAATTTTTAATATCTTCTGTATTTGCATAATCAGTACTTAAAGCATGATAATCAGCAATCATATAAAAACATTTATAACCCTCATCTTGCAACTTTTTCCAGTTTTTAAGTGCACCAAATAAATGTCCTATATGTAATGGTCCTGTTGGTCTCATTCCACTTAAAATGACCTTTTCCATATTAACCTCTTAACTTCTTAACTTCATAACTTCTTAACTTCATACTTTCAAAATATTCTTCAATTATATTTCTATGGTCAAAAGCAATATTCTCTGGTAGATTATCTTTATTAAAAATTTTTGCATTTTTAGCGTCATCTCCACTCTTCAAAACTCCTTTCCCTTTTGCTGTAAAGACAGTTGATATTGTATGAAATCTTGGGTCTCTACCAGGTTTTGAATATGTTTTAAATTGTTTCAAATTATAAATATCAAGGCCTGTTTCCTCTTTTGCTTCTCTTATCGCTGTTTGCTCACAACTTTCGCCATACTCAACAAATCCTCCAGGGATAGCCCATCCAAATGGGTAATTTTTTCTTTCTATAAGAACAATTCCATCGCCATACTCAATTATTATATCAACTGTAGGAATTGGATTTTTGTATGTCTTCTTTGTCAAGTTTTTTAAATATTCTTCAAAAACTGCTAAAAAATCATTATAATCTTTTGTTTTATCAACGACAAAATTTATTTCCTCAATTTGGAATTTACCTGAAAGATATTTTATCGTCTGAGTAATTACAATTTCTGCCATTATTTTACTATCAAGTTTTCCAGTTGCATCAAATAGAGCGGGAAAAGAGATAGATTTAATTTTTAGTTTTTCAGATATTTTAAAACAATTTTCCATACATTTTCTTATTGTTTCATAATTTCCATCTGTTTTTGTATAGATTATATATTTTGGAGACAGATTTTTTGAAACTATATAAATTGCCTGTCCAACTTTTATATTTTTTAATTTCTTGTTTGCATACTCAAATTCTGAAAAGGGATTAACTAAAGCATCAATCTTTTCTGAAATAATATCTCCATTTTTTAAACAAATCCTTATACCCATAATAAAAAAAATCGCTTTTTCCATAAAAATAATTATACCATAACCAGAAAATTAAATAATCTTTGGAATTTCTATATCTTCTGCTTTATTATATTTGCCTGACAGGTCTTTATATGATCTTTCACAAACCTCTTCGGTTCCTAAAAAAATTACCTGTCCTATACCTTCATGAGCATAAACTTCTGCTTGGACAGATGTTAAATTTGTTATCTGTATTGTTATATATCCTTCCCATTCTGGTTCTAAAGGTGTAACATTTATAACTATTCCACATCTTGCATAAGTTGATTTCCCAAAGCATATTCCAATTACATCTCTCGGAATTCTAAAATACTCAACACTTCTTCCAAGAATAAAACTATTTGGAGAGATTTTACAAACTTTACCTTCAAATCTCTCAAAATCTCTTTCATTTATTTTTTTAGGAGATGAATATTTCCCCTTAAATATCAAAAATTGGTTAGAAAGAGTAAAATCATATCCATAGGAAGAAAGACCAAAAGAAATCCCTTTTTTTATTTTTTCTGGATAAAAAGGTTCTATCATCCCTTTTTCAGCCATTTTTTTAATCCACTTGTCTGATTTTACCATTTTTATTTAAAGTACAAAAAAGAGCCACCTCGGGGATTTGAACCCCGGACCTGAGCATTACAAGTGCCCTGCTCTACCGCTGAGCTAAGGTGGCTTTAATTTAAATTATTATAACGAAAGTACTCCTCTTTGTCAACCTATCCTCTCCCACCTCCCACCTACGAGGTGGGCGCTGGGGATTGTTGATAATTGTGGTTTTTCAAGGGGCACTTACAAAATTGAAAAGATTCTTTTTCAAAAAATTAGTAAGTTTAAATTCTAAAAATTGACTTTTTGAAATAAATAGATTTAAAATTTTTCAATGAAATTAGTTTTTCAATTTTTTTTATCGGGTTTGATTTTAGGATTTAGTTTTTGTGGTTTGCATTGCTGTTTTTTATTTTTCCCTATTGTTGTAAAAGAAACACAGAAAAGAACAGATATTATTAAAATTGGACTTTATTTTGCAATTTCAAAGATTTTTGTTTATGGAGTTATTGGTGGTTTCGCATCATTAATCGGAAGATATATCCATAATATTTTTCAAAGTAAGACATTTTCTTTCTTTTTGGCAGTTTTTTTGTTCATAATTGGGTTTTCATTTCTTTTCCCTTTTAAAAAAAATATTAAAATTTTTTTTAAAACTTCTGTCCCTGTTTTTTTAGGAATTATTGAAGGAATAACTCCATGTGCACCTCTTTTAGGTTTAATATCTTATCTTTCATATTTGGGCAAAAGTTTTTATTTTGGATTTATATCTGGTTTTCTTTTTGGGCTTGGATCTATTATCTTTCCAGTAGGAATTATATGTAGTTTTTTTCCATATTTTTTCTATAATTTTTTTTCAAATATTAAGGTAAAATTTTTTTTCAAATTTTTGGGAGCAGGAATATTTTTTTTCTGGGCAATAAATATCGTTTTAGGTTTAACAAAATAAATAATCAAAAATTCAAAATTTCCCAGAAAACTTCTTTTGGGTTATGATTTCTATCAAATAAAAGTGGAAAATCTTTTCTCCACTTTACTGGAAAATTATTAAGCCATGTAGCATCATCTGCAACTCCCCAGAAAGTAACTCCTGTAATATATTGCTTATTTCTCCTTAAAACTTCAAATGCTTTTTTATAAATTTCTTTCTGTTTTTTAAATCTTTCCTCAGGAACTTCAGAGAGTGAATTAAATCTTTCATTATCATTCAAATAAATTGAAATATCAAATTCTGTAACCTGAACCTGGATACCAATTGAAGCAAATTTTTTTATGGTTTCTTCAAGATATTCAGGTAGTTTTTCATCCAATTTCCAATGTGCCTGAATTCCAACTCCATGAATGGGAACCCCTTTTTCTTTAAGTTTTTTAATTAACTGATATGCTTTTTCTCTTTTTGAAGGAAATTCAAGATTATAATCATTATAAAATAAAACTGCTTCTGGATCTATTTCATGTGTCCAGATAAATGCCTTTTCAATAACTTCTTCTCCACAAATTTTATACCAGGGGACATCTCTTAAAAACTCATTTTTCTTATCAGATATTGCCTCATTTACTACATCCCATGCATATATTTTTCCTTTATAATATCCTACAACTCTTTTTATATGTTCATGTAATCTTTCAAGTAACTTTTCTTTATCAATCAAATTACCATCTTCATCCTTAAAAACCCAATCAGGGATTTGGATATGCCAAACAAGTGTATGTCCTCTTATCTTCATCTTATTTTCAATAGCAAAATTTATTATCTTATCTGCATCTTCAAAATTATATTTATCTGGTAGTGGATGAATTAGCCCCCATTTTAAATGATTTTCGGGAGTTATGCTATTAAAGTGTTTTTTTAATAATTCTGAATGTGAAACTATAGTTTTTAAATTTACCGCTGCACCAATTGGAAAATAATCTTTATAGGCATTATATAAAGAAGGAATTTTATTTCCCATTTCATCTTCTCCTTTTGTAATAGATGAGGAAAAAATTAAAAAAAGAAAAATTTTTAAAATTTTATTTTTCAAAAAGTTTATTCCAGTTTCTTGTTTTCCTATTTTTAACTTTTTGATATACATAGGCAGCAATTAATGGAAATGCAACTGTAACCTCACAGTAAATCATTTCAGTATTTGGAAAATCTACTTTCCCCCATGAGTGTGCCTCTTTTAAAGTTGAACCTGACAATGCTCCATCTCTTACATCAGCAACTGTAATCTGAATTGCATATTTATGCATAGGTACAGATTTTTCAAGAATATCCGCACATACAACAATATCTTGTGTAAAATTTTTAGGGACACCTCCGCCAAGCATGACAACTCCTGTTTCTTTTGCTGCTATCTTTAATTCAGTTAATTCTTTAAAATCCTTGACAGAATCTATTGTAATATGTCTATTTGGATTTTTTGTTTGATGGTATACAAGTCCGAAACCAGCAGAACAATCAGAAAAAGCAGGAACAAATATAGGTACATTTTTCTCATAGGCAGCAAGTATTACTGAATCATTGGATTTGATACCTTTTTCTTTTAAATATTTTCCCATTTCTATTATAAATTCTCTTGACGAATAAGATCTTGGTTCAAGTTTATCAGCAATTTCAGCAACAGTCATATCACAAACTCTTAATTCTTCTTCATCAATATATGTATCATAAATTCTATCAATATGAAGTTTATTTAATTCTCTATCGTCAACATAAGGACTACCAATATAATGTCTAAAACCGAGTGCTTCAAAAAAATCTTGGTCAACTATTATTGCTCCCGAAGAAACAATTACATCTACTAAATTATTTCTAATAAGGTCACATACAGCATTTTTTAATCCTGCACTGAAAAGAGAACCAGCCATTGTAAGAATAACTGTAACTTCTTCATCTTTCAACATTTTCTCATAAAGGTAAGCACCATACGCGAGAGTTCTTGCTGAAAATGCCATTTTAGAATACATTTCAATTATTGGGATTGCATCTATTTTTTTAATATCAAAATGTTCAATTATATCTTTTAAATAATCTTTTTTTGTTTTTCCCATATCAACTCCTTTCCAGTGAAGTAATTTTACATTTTTTTAAAGAATTTGTAAAATTTTAATCCCAGTCCTCTAAAAACTTAAAATTAGGTGTGACTTTTAATTCTTTTTCTGTTAAATAAGGTTTTAAGAGAATAGAAATAGTTATCTTATCAGTATCTTTTATATTTAAAGCAATTTTTTTTACCCCTTCATTTGGATTTTGTCCTTCTGGATTTGGACAGGATGGAAGTGGTTTTGCAGGAAGAATTAAAAACTTTAAATTTTCAGGTTCTATTATTCTTACCAGTAAATTAGTTTCTTTTTGCTTTAAAATTGCTTCTTTCCCTTGATTTTTCAATTCTATATCACAAAAAGTATGTAAAAACCACCATATCTCTCCTTTCTCTTTTAATTCAATTTCGTCTTGAATAATTAAATATCTCTCCTTTCTGTTCATTAAAATTCCTCTCTTTATGTCCTTACCATATTTTCTATAAGCATCTGTCAAATCAGCGATTGAAAAAGAATATTCATTTTTAGAAACAAATTTTATTATATTTGAAACTCCATCTGGTTCTTGATCCGGGCCTTTTCCTGGATTTATAACTATTGTATTATGACCCTCTGCCCTCAATCTATAATAATCCCACCTATTTTTTCCAAAGTAACCCTGTAAATTATAATTATCTCGTCCTAAATCAATAACCCATCTATATCCTAAAGCATCAAAAACAAAACTGCCAATATCAAGATGGGAATGACCAAAACTATTTTTACCACCTTTAAAACCAACAAATAAATCCTCAGAATCCCATCCACTCCTCATTGACACAACTTCAACATATCTGAAATATTTATCAAGAGGTAAACCTGCTTCTTTTGGAGTTATACAATTCTCATACCAAATTAAATCAAACGGATGATATCTTGAATATTTAAATGGATACCAAGCAAATATAGGATTTTTGAATTTCTTTGATAAATAAAACATTTGTGTTGAACGAACCGGATTTTCTCCACAATCTGCAAAATTAAATGTCTTGTTAGTAGGTCCTGTCATATAGATTGGAAAAAGTCCTGTTTTTGAAACTCCTTCATATTCCCAGAAATCAAAGTTAGAGTTTATACAATTATCAAGATATGCAAGGAAGAAAAAATTATATTCAGTTGCATATGCCCAATAACCAACCCCTTCTCCCCATCCACCATCTGGAGCAAATTCTTTCATAGCAAGTGGAAGAGATTTCAAAATGTAATTTAAAATTTCTGAACATATCTCTGGATATTCATCTAAAAAACAGATCGCTGCTATTCCAA
>JAMWCJ010000072.1 GCA_023818645.1 Candidatus Omnitrophota bacterium
TTATATCCTCTAATGCCTTCTCAAATGGGATTCTATCTTCTGGTTCTAGAAAGTTTTCTACGTCTGCTATAAGATGTTTGAATAGGACTGTACTTTGTGTTAAATTATCTATAGGTAACTCTCTAAGAATTTCTTCTCTTTGGCGGATGCCCATTGCATGATGATGAAATAGGATTACAAATTTTATTGGATCAACTATATCTATTCCAAATATCTCGTTAGAATCCCATAACTTTTTATTGAAATCGTTAAATTTCTTAAATATGAAGGTGGAAAAAAATTCATGGCCTTTGAATGATAAATATTTGTTTATTTTATCTGGTTCTTTTTGATAAAAAACTTTACCTAAATCGTGAAATATTATGGACATTTTTGATATTTGGTAAAAATTTTTTATATTAGGAAAATTTTTATGTATGTATCCTCCTATTTTTGAGTTCTCTATATTTTTTATGGTATCCAGTGCATTTTCGATATGCTCATGCAATGTTTCTTCTACTACATTATCTTTTTCCTTATAATAATAGGCGTAAATTTTATCCAACATCATATTTCACTTTACAATTAAACCATATTCACTATTATATTCTCCTTCAATTGTTAATGCTAGTATTTGATTTTTTAGCATAAATTTGATTAGCCTTTTAGGATCATTCAAGTGATACCTTTCTATAGGAATTACCTTTAAATTTAAGTCAGCAGTCTCCTTTTCCTTCTCTATCTTTATAGCTTCTTTAACTTTTAACTTTCCTATCAGTCTTATGGAAATCGGAACAACCCTATCCCTTAGACATCTCAGATTTGCTTCATTTGATTGTAGCTTAAAATTATTTAAAACATTTTCTGGAACAGTTGGAAGCTGCATTTCCTCCCTTACAAAGCTGCCTTCGACCTCTAAATATTTGTCAAAAGATTTTTTCGAAAGGTTTTCTACGTTCATGAAAATTTTAAGCAAGTCCTCTACTTCACTACTATTTATCTGGAAATCTGAGGGATCATATACTTCATCCAAAAACTTTTGATAGTTTTCTGGAAGGTGGAAACCGAATTCCGTGCTTGTCGTAAACCATTTTAGTTTACATGGTTGATCGTTTTTGCTGTAGCCTTTCAATCTTTCTAAAGTCCTATTTGTGAGATGCCAATCATAAACTTTATACTTATTCATGTAACATTCAAGGTCACCTTTTTCGTTAACCTCGTACCAAATATGTACTAGGCCAGCGTCTTCTTTTTCATATCTTAAAAAACGTCCAAGTCTTTGTACAAGCGAATTAGCTGGAGCTATTTCGGTAATAAATAGGTTTGAAGAAACGTCTATTCCAGCTTCTATCGTCTGCGTTGAGACTATTATATAGTTGTCACTTTCCTTTAATATTTTAAGCTTATCACACTTGCTTACTCGGTCATTTTCATTAAATCTTGAATGTAAGAGTAAAATGTTTTCCATAAGATTTTCATTACTGAGTTTCTTATAGAAGGTTATAGCATCTTCTACTGTATTAAAAACTGTAATAATTTTTGAAAAACCCTTTTTTATACCTTCTTTCACATACTCTATTATCTTATCAAATTTTTCGTTACCATTTAATCCTTCTAGTATGATATCATATTTTTTATTTTTTCTTTCATCAATAAATTGATTGTCATAAAATTCGCGATCTGCAAATCTTATTATCTCTAACCTCTCCTTTAGCTGTACACCACTAAATGGTAACTTATATTCTTTAAGAATGTTTAAGAGGGCTGTAGGCAACGTCGCTGACATGAGTATTAATTTTTGACCGTTTTCTACAGCATGTTCTATAAGCGTAAGCAAAAAATTTAGTGATTTGGTGGAGTCGGAGAGTAAATGGACTTCATCAAGAACAATATTCGATAATATTATTGAAGAATATGAAAAGAGATAGTGTCCCAATGATCCAGAAGATGTACCACTCCACGCTCTTACAACCTTCTCAAAATCTTCTGGGGGGATGCCGAAGAGGGTTAAAGAAAGTGTGTCAATTGTCGTTAGAGTTATTGGCCTGATTAAATATAATGACTCCATGTTATGCATATACCTTTTTCCCAACACTTCTGGTTTTGAAACAATTTTATTGAACTTACTATATTGGTCCTCTAAAAGTGTCCTAAGCGGGAAGACAATAATTGTTTTCATTTCTTCGTTAAGGGAATACAAGGATATTGCTTGAGAAATGCTACTTTTTCCGTATCCTGTTGGCGCTTCTATTACGAAAACGTTTTTTTCAAACCATTTTCTTTCCAGTAAAGAAAGTGTCCCTTCAATAAACTTTCTCGGATGCCAATTATTCTTCTCTAATATATTCTTATAATATTCAAGTAACATGTTTTTCTCTTCAGTAAGGAAAACGTACTAGTAGAGGTAGGTATGGGCTACTCCCTTGTTCATTTTTAGTCTTATCATGGGCTACAAAGATGTTTCTTGTAAAAGTTAGGTATCCCTGGATGTCGCCGAAGGTTATAAATTTATAAAGGTTTTGAATTGCAGAGAGGATGTTGTCTGCTTCATCCATTTTCTTTCTCGAATTTAAAGAGGAAAGTGCTCTTCTTACATTTTCGTTATGTAAGAAATTTTGAACAGCCTCGAGAAAAATTTCATGTCTGCCTTTAAAATATTCTTTAACTTTGTAGTTGAAAAGTGCATCTTTAAATAATGTTATGGGAACTACTTCATATATTTTGTAGGTTTGGCCTTCAGGGCAAATTTTGAACATTAACGTTGAAATTTTATCGAGATTCTCATTTTCTAAACTCTCATGTATTTTTGTGTTTAATGTTAATTCTAAAAGCAAAATTTCATTGAATTGTGAAAATGATATTACATCTTTAACTAAACTTTTTATTTCATCTTTTACCTTAATGACCTTGCTTATAAATGCCCTTTCTTTTCTAGAAAGTAAGCTTAGGATCTCATCAGGTGCAAAAAATAGAAAATAGTGGGTCGACATTCGTCCTTTTGATGTCATAGTTATAATTGATGTAATATATGAAGAGTATATTCCTATTAGTGAAATTAGAATTAATTCTTTTGAGAAGTAAGATGTTAATTTCTTACTACTATAATGTAGGTCTGTTGTTGTTAAACCAGTGTATCTGTCAAGTTTAAGAAGCTGTAGTGAAAGGCCATCTTTTTTATCATCTACATCAAATAATATACTGGAACCTTTTAATTCCTGTTTTAGATTTATCTCATTTTTGGAATTAAAGTATGTACTGTTTTCTTGCAATTTTCTATAAAGATCATAAAGCACTTTTTTACTGGTAACACTGGAAAGACCGAATTTTTCAAAGATCTTGGTGTTAATATCATCGTTTCCTGTTAAAACGACCTTAATATTTTCATAAACATCAGGACTGAGGTTTTTAAAACAATCTTTTAAGAAGGAATCTTCAACAACAGACTCTTTTGAATTAAAGCTTACGCCATATTTTGAAATAAGGTAAAGTATTCCTTCATACATGACTTCGCTTAAAAATGTTGAATCAATAGGAAGAGCTAGGTTTATTTTAACCATGTCCTATCACCTTTTCCTCATTCCACTTATAGCAAACGAAACCTTCATTTAAACTAATGTAATATTTGGGACTACTTAGCAGACTTACTTTTATTGGAATCATATAGTTAACAAAATTTTCACCAAAACCATAATCCTTTGCTGGAATGTAGGATTTTATTTTGAAAGGATCTATATAATTTTCAACATCCCATCTTTTATCAATCTCTTTTATTAAGTTAACACCTACTATTGGGAAACTATAATTTGTATCAACGTTCCCTTTACTAAATTCTAACTCTGGCTCCAGCAATTCCTTGACATGGGAGACTGAAACAATACTTTCTTTTGAACCTATTCTATGAAGTTTCCAGAATATATCTTCATTAAGCTTAACTGGTTTACCATTTAAATAAATTTCTTGCTTTTTAAAAACTAAAAAGAATCTAAGAGTGGGAGGATCGTCATCAAAAACTGAAAATATTGTTTTACCTGTAGCTGGAGAATCAAAAGAACCTTTAAGCATTTTTGGATCAGGGTATAAAACACCACTGGTTATCTTTAAAGAAATGATTCTGTTCAAGTCTTCGTATTTTATTGGTACGCAGTTGACGGGTCTTATGCCTATTGCGAGCAAATTTTCTGAAAGCTTTGGTATGATATCCTTTCCTTTAGATTCGCCAATATTGTATTCTTTTGCAATCGATTCAGCAATTGCACCTAATACTGTTGTTGGTGGTGGATAATAAAAAGAGGGGGATGTCTTGGATAGGCCTACGATTTTCGCCTGGAACCCCCACGTAAATTCTATGTCAAGAATATATCCTGTTGGCATAGCGGTTCATTGAACACTTATCCTTTGTTTTCCATGTTCTATTGCGTTTATTATAGCTTCTTCTATATTATTTTCTTCTACTTTTCCGACAAATATTTCAGTGTTATAGCTGATTTTATCCTTTTTCTTTAAGGTACTTTCGATATATTTGCTTGTGAATGGGCTGCTTGCGGTCCAAGTCTTGTCTGAAACACTTATTACGATAGAATTCCATTCCCCTTGTGGTAGAAATCTCGTTTTCTTAGCACCAAAGGGTTGCTCTAGAAGGAATACTTTTAGAGCATCTAGAACTGTATCAAGCCTTTTTCTCCTTTCATCCTTTTCAAAAAGATCTTTTCCCGCATTTTCATATTGGAAGGTAAGTCGACCTATGTATTTTGTGTCGAGGTCCATGCTAAAGGTGTAGAGTGCTGAGGAAAGTTCTACATAATATATCATTTGGCCCTGTTCAGCAACAAATGATGTTCCAAGCGCATATCTTGAGTGAAGCTGAGGGTCTACAACGACATGTTCTAACGCCTCTTTTGCAGGAATCATATAGCCTACATAAAAGTTTGAAGTCCTTTTCACGTTTTCTGCCTCAGCATACATGAAGCCTCCGACATCTTCTACAAAACAATTCTTTACAATAAATTCTTCAATATCCGTATTTGGAGGGTTATTGAATGCTTCGTTTATAACTTTGTTATTTGTACTTTTTAAGAAGACGCCTTTGCTACATAATTTGCATACGGCAATCGATCTTTTTTCAGCTTCCTCCGCTAATGTTTTTTGGAAACCATGCGCTATACTTTCTCCTGATATTGCTGGCACAAAGTATGTTACGAATCCGTTTTCTTCTGGCACTAAGACGGGGACTTTCCTGTGTTTAACATAGTTTCCGACGGATTCTGCCATGTTTAATGCTTCAACGTTTAAGAGGAGTCTTCCTCTTATTGAGATGAATATGTCTTTCATGATTTCACCTCATCGCTTTTTGCTGTTAATTTTAATCTTGCTGCCATGGTTAGGGCTTTAGCCCCTATAAGTGACACGATTTCCTTTAATTCTCTTCGATCGCTTATTTTAGATATAAGTGTTATTTGCTCTTCTAGCCCTTTAAAATATACGTTATTAATTTCTTCTTTGGCCTTTGGATTTTCAAATTTTTCTTTAGCCATTAGTGAATTGAAGTCTCTTAATGCTTCACGTATATGGAAAATTGCAAGTTCTTTTGAAGGAGCGTTTCCAAGTTTGTCTACATATGTATAATTGTTCTGTTCAGCTATTAGTATTGCGAGAACACGTGCTAATTCATCAACTTCCTGCATGCTTTTAAGATTCTATATCGAGTTATTTAAATGTTTCTTTTTATTGAAAATGGTTTAATTTTTTTGTTATTGTTTCATTTTTTAGAAACATTTAAATATAGTATTAAGAAAGCGATACTGTATGATATTTGTTATAACTTTGGGTTTTGATGAAAAGTTTGCCTTAAGGGCTATTGCGAGGAGGGGGTTGAGAGGTGATGATGAGGTTTTTGTTATTTTGCCTAAGCCTGTTGATGAGAGGGTTGAAAGGGCTTATATGCATTTTAATGAAATTTTGTCTAGAATGTTTCAGGGTCTTAGAATTGGTCGTTTTGAGGTTGATGCTAGGAGTTTTTTGGATTGTTTGGTTAAGTTGGTTAATGTTTTTAAGCTGTGGAGGGATAAGAGGTTTGTTTTCTGTTTAAGTGGTGGTTTTAGGGCTCTTATTTTGGAGGTCTTGTTGGCTGCCAGTTTTTTGGGTCTTGATGGGGATGTTGAGGTTGAGTTTGAGGATTCTTCTTCTATTATTTCTTTTCCTCTTAGATGGTGTAAGCCTATTGTTTTAGATGATGTTGAAAAGAAGGTTTTGTCTTGTGTTAGGGATGGTGTTGATACTGTTTCTGGTCTTGTTAAAGCCACTAATTTAAGTAAGGTTACTGTTTGGAGGAAGGTTAGGGCTCTTGAGAGTGAAGGTTTTTTGGAGCGTAGGGGTAAGGTTTATGTGCTTACTGAACTTGGTTTGATTTCCTCGTCTATTGGATAGTCTTGTTTAAGTTTCAAAAATTAAGAGCGTGGCTTTAATTATATTCAAAAAATTATAAAACTTAATAGTCTTATATTCTATAATATTTTGTGAATTTAAAGAGATTAGTGAAAGGGGGTTTTTATTGTGTTGGCGATACTGTTAATTTTGTATCTAATTTATTATACAGTAGTTATGATTATGTTTGAACTTCTTTTAGTGGCTCACATATTTAAAAAGAGCGTAAAAGCCTTTTAGCAAACTATACTAGAAAAGGTAATTGTTGTAGTATTGCTTATCATTGAAGTGATGTTTAGAGTTATAAAAAATATGTTGATCGTAATCTTTATATTTCCCCTTCATTTTTGGGAAGCTATTATTGTAGTGTGTTGGGGATTGGGTGAAAAGATATTTTTAGTGTTGTTGGTTTCAAGTGTATTGTTAAGTTTTCTTGTTGCTTCATTACATGCTTATGTTTTAGAGTTTGACTTAAATAGGGCTGTAAACTATTTGGCAAAAAACTATAATTCTAGTTATGGCTTAATACCTGAAGTTGAAGGTGGAAATATTTTTTGGGTTTACAGCGATAACTATTTAGCATATCTTGTTCTGAAATATTTTGACCCAAATAATCAAACTTTGGTGGATATTGCGGAAAATATTTCAAGAACATTATCTTATTATTCTCAAACTTGTGATTTTAAACCTTTGAACAAGTTTAATATTCTTGGTGGTTCTATTCCATACTTTAATGCATCTTTAACGTTCAATTTAACGGATTATGTTAGAGTTGATTTAAACAATGGAACGGATGTTTTGGATCCAAGGAGTTATGGTGATGTTGCTTTTCTTATGGCATTATACTACTATAGACTTGGGGAATATAAGAGGGCAAATGATTATTTTGAAGTTGGTGCAAGAATGTTTGATGGTGTAGGAATAAACGATTTACCTTATAGGGAGGGTGAGGCTAAAGGAATATATCAGACTTATAAGCTTGGATTATATGTTGCAGCATGTAAGGTTTTGGGGAAAAACATCCCTAATGTGGTGGTTGAGAGGATAAGAAGTCTTCAGGCACCAAATGGTGGATTTTTTACAGGATATTATGCTAATGGTACAATTCCATCTGGTGTGGTAACGAATACTGAAACGACGGCTATAATCGTTTACGCCTTCAGCCCCCAAATAATAGAGCGCTTCTTTACACCACAGACATCAAGTTCGTTTTTTAATTTTATTTATGTAATATTATTCTTGTTTTTAGTTGCTGCCGTTATAATCATAATTGGGATCATAAAATCAATGAGGTAAAGACGAACCAATCTATAATAAAAGTAATTCAAAAATAGCATATTCTAAACAACAAATGAGGTTGCAATTATCGTCAGTTGCAATAACCTTAGTGTATGCCTAAAGGAAGTGTGGGAGGGTGAAGAACTTTTAACTATTTAATTTTTGCATCATCTTCACCGTTTCAATAAACTCCTTAGCATGCTCGATCAATTCCACCATTTCGATTAATTCATGTTCTTAAAGGCTTCTTCATCGATTATTTTGTGCTTGTGTAGTAGTTCAAAGATTTCCCTATATGTTGAGGGGTAACCAAGTTTTTTCTCAGTGACAATCCATTCGCCTATTTCTATAAGCGTATTTACAGCCTGAAAGCATTTCATTGCCAGTGTGTTGTAAACAAAATAATCTGAGACATCCTTTTTTGCTACTTCTTTCGCGTTCTTTGAATGTGTTTCGAATCTGAAAATAAGCTCAACTATTCTCATGTAGAACACTCCTTCTTATCCTTTTGTACATGTGAGACATTTCTAAATACTCTCTGAGCACCTTACGCTTTATCTCGAGGAGACTCTTTTCGTCTCTACAAAAAATCTCTTGCCCATACTTCAAAACTTCAAACTGGATATGTAAAGG
>JAMWCJ010000073.1 GCA_023818645.1 Candidatus Omnitrophota bacterium
TTTCTTTTCTGGTAAAAAATGTAAAATAAGTGAGACCATCATCTGTTGCCCATCATACTTATCTAATAAAACATGGGAGAAATAAAATCCATTGTCAGATATAACTGCAGATGGAAGGCCAGTTGATTTTCCTTCAGAATCAATCCAGTATCCAGCAATTTCTGAACTTTTACTTATTCTTTCAGGTATCATAGCATTCCATGAAAATTGTCTGATTTTTTCAGGGAGTCCATCAACTATTTCTTTATCAAACTCTACACTATCAAATTCTCCCAGATAATTTTCCTTTCTATAAATTACATTTTCAATACCCAGAATTTTATAAATTTCAATATTTGCTGAATAAAAAACAATAATTTTTCCGCCTTTTTCAACAAATTCTTTAATTTTTTCTACATCTTCGTCAGTAATTACTGGATTATAAGGGAAAACCAATACTTTCAATTTATCGTCAATTTCACTTTGATTTAATGTCCTATATTCTATTCCACTTTTTTCAAAAATTTCTGCCATATCAGAGAAAAATCTATTAATTTCATCTTGCCTATATTGCCCTTTTTTAATTGCAGAATCACAGAAAACAATACCAATTTCTGAATCTGAAATAATTCCTTTTAAACTTCTAAAATATACATTTGTCTGTCCAGAATTTGTTTTCCAAAAAGAAATTCGCATTCTTCTTATATTATTCCAGCCAGAAGGATTTCCTTCAATTTTAAACTTTGATTTTGAAACAATTATTTTTTCCCAGTCATCTTTATCTATTGAGAAATGATATCTATACCAGCCACCAGGACTTTCAAAATATATTGCGCAGTTTGTTGTTAAAGATGGATTTTCTGATTTTACTTCAATTATAAACTTTTCAAAATTGCTTAAATCAAGACAAACAAATTTATCCCAATAACATCTCTCCTTTACTTCCTGAAAATTTAATATGAATTTTGTTAATTTTCTACCCTTTTCCTTTTTCAATTCTATCTCTTTACTTTTTTCATAAGGGATCCAGTTTTTTCTTGCCTCTAAAATATCTTTATATTTAAATACCTCTATATCAACTTCTGAGTAGGGCAATCCTTTTATTCCAGTTAAAAAAAATATCAAAATCCCTAAAATTACATTTCTCATTTTAAAAATTTATTAAACCAGTTAAATAAAAATTAGTGAAGGAACTCAAATACTTTCGTATAATTAATATAATCCCTCTAAAGATTCTTCTTCCATTGTTCCTCTATCTTCACTTTTACCTTACTTATTTTACTTCTTTTGTAAATTTAAATAAAATTTGTTTATTTTTTCCAATTCTTTTGTACCATGTTTTGTAAGTTTTGAAAATAAAAATAAAGAAATAAACATAACAGGTAATGAAATAGAAACATATAAAACCATCCATTCATTATGTTCAAGTCCATATGGTCCCCATTTTGCTGCAAGAGTAATTATTCCAACAATTAAAGTTGAAATTATACTTGCAATTGCTCCTTTTCTATTTGCCCATTTAAAATAAAAAGCACCAACTGCAGGTGCAAAAGAAACAGTTAAAAGAACATCTGCAATAAATAACATTGCAAGAATATATTTCATTAAATAGATTGAACCGAAAATTGTAAATAAGGCAAGTATAAGTGTTATAATTTTTGAAAAAATAAATCTTTCTCTTTCTGTTGCATTTGGTCTAAAAATTCCAACATATATATCTTGTTCTATCATTGAAGCATTTGTATTCCAGATAGAACTTAATGTAGTTTGACAGACAGCAAATATCATTGAAACCATAAGGCCCCTTAATCCAATAGGGACCCAATAATTTATTGCATTGGCAAGCCCAAGAGACATATCCTCATACTGTAAATCTGGCCAACCAACTTTTGAAAAGGCACAAACAGCCATAACTAAAAAGTATAAGAGAAATGTTAAGAAAGTAGTCCATGCCATTGAATAATAAGCATGTTTTTCATCTTTTGCAGCAAACATTCTTTGAGCATACCATGGTGCTGTAAAATAAAGCATAGTTAAAAGGATAGAATAAGAAATGATAAATTTTGTTGAAAGAATTGGGTCACTCCAGTTTTCAATGACTTTCCAACCAAGGTAATTAGATGAATATACAGTTTTAAGGCCTTCCATGCCACCACTTTTTTTAAGCCCAATAAAAAATAGAATAGGCACTGTAACAATTGTTACAAAGAATGAGGCAAGGTCAGTCCATATAACAGAAACAAGCCCTCCTGCAAGAGTAAAAGCAAGAACAACAAGACATATTATGATAATTGTTGCATTCAAAGAAAGACCAAAAGCAATATTGAAAATTATTGATGCTGCCTTAAGATAAGCACTGCATAAAATCAAAAGCAAAAATATGTTTATAATACTTACAATCATTCTTACATCTTTACCATATCTTTCTTCAAACATTTCAGCAACAGATATACAATTTACCCGTTTCCAGTTTTTTGAGGCAAATAAAGTATAAAATCCATAACCAACTATAAAAATAACTGGGACCATAGTTCCAAAAAGACCAGCACTATAACCAATTTTTGCCCATCCCATTAAAGTAGCAGTGTTAAATTCAGTCATAACAAGAGTTCCAATGAGTGGTAAAATTGTTGCTTTTCTTCCTGCGACAAGATAATCTTCAGTATTTTTGACCTCTTTTGCTTTATAAAATCCAAAAATCAAAATCCCTGCTGTATAAAGAATTACAATTAAAATATCGATCATCTTACCCCCTATTTTTTCAGATATACAATTTCATATTCTTTCAAAACAGGAAGTATTAAAGAGGAATAATTTTTATTTTTTTCAATTTTAATTTTTTCTTTTGAAAAGATTGTTTTTGCAGATTTAAATTTAAAAAATATATCAATCTTTAAATTTTCAATCTCTTTTATATATGTTATTGGCCTTTTAAGTCCTGTTGTTAAATTTATTAAATGAATAAAAATTTCATTTTCTTTTTCTCTTAAAATAACTTCTACCCATTCTTGTTCAACATCAATAAGTTTTTTTGAAAGTTTTTCAACTATATTCTTAATCAAAACTTTATATTCTGGAAATCTAAATTTATAATATGTTGCACCAAATGTTCCACCTATATAAATTGATTTTCCTTTCCCATACTTATTAAAAACAGCAAAAGGTATATTAGAAATGGAAGGCACACCATCATAACATCCTTTAAGTTTTTCATAAAAATAGACAAAAACATTTCCATTTTTGTTTTTTGTTTTTATCCCATATTCAGAACAAGGTAAATATTTTTTTGAAATTCCTTTTATAAATTGAGAATCTGAAATAGGAAATATGTAATCCCAGTTATTTGGACCAAAAATTTCTCCTTTAAAATCAACTCCAAAAATTTCTGAAAGAGCAAAATTTTTAAGTTTTTTCCCATTTTCATCATATAAAGATGTTTCAAATGTAGAAATTAAAGTCCCACCATCTTTTACATATTTTTTTATTAAATCAATATTTTCTTTTGATAAACAACTAACATTTGGAAGGACAAGAATTTCATATTTAGATAAATTCTTTAAATTTTCTTCATCTATAACATCAAACTGAACTTTGCTTCTCGCTAAAATTTCATAAAATCCATTGAATTCTTCATAAATATTTCCTATAATTTCTCTTTTAATTTCCTTTGTAAAGTCAGTTAATGGAACAGTTGAACCTTTATAAATGTTAGAAGAGACCATAGGATATAAAAGAGCAACATTTGAGAGAGATTTAGTATTTACAAAAATATTTTCATTTTTTTTAATTTTTTTATTTATCTCTGATATTCCTTTTATAACACTTTTCTCTTTTACATCTTCTGGAAATATTGCCATCCACACATTTGCACCATTTGCTATTGTCTCATACATTAAAATTTTGACCTCTTTATCTGGAAGTAAATACCAACTCCAGTGTTTATGTCCTGCACAATCAAATACAACAATTGGTTTTCCATCTGATTGTGAACTTAAAAGTTTTGCAGTTATTCCTGGTTTATAAATTGGTGTTAGATTCAAATCATTGTATATAAAACCACCTTCTGCACCAAGTATGTCTGTATATTTTATTATTTCTCTATTATTTCTTCCTGTTGGCCAAAATGGCCAGTTTGCATTTCCATTCATATAGAATAAAATTTCAGAACTTTTACTTTTTATAATTTTATCTGTATCTTTTAAAAATCTTCCAATAGATTCTACTTGAAATTCAATTAATTTTTTCCACAAATGGCTTTCAAAATCTCTTTTCTTTGGTATATCTTCTCCATATTTTTCTTTAAACAATTTTTTGCAACTTTCACAATAACATGTATTTGAGAAAAATATTGGTCCATCATAAAAAATCCCATCTATTTCATATTTGCACAAATCCTCAATTATTTCAAAAATCCAGTTTCTATATTGACTATTTATACATAAGGAACTACCTGTTGAATATACATTATCTATTAAACTTCCATCTTCTCTTATCTGTCCCCATCCAGTTCTTTTTGCAAACTCTTTTTTATACCAGTGAACATTGAAATAAACAATTACTTTTATATTATTTTTATGGGCAATTTTAATAAATGGCTTTAAGATATCTGGATTTTTCTTTTTTGAATGTCTTGTCTCAAAATAAAATCCAAAGTCATCAAGACCAGAATCTCCCTCTTTTTTTGTTAATTCCATACAATGAAAATGGACAACATTACCTTCCAATTCTTTTATTATTTTTATCTGCTCTTTTAAAGAAAAATTTTTGATATCAAAAGGATTTGTTATCTCAATTATTCTTAAAGGCATCTTTTCCCACCATTTCATTTTAACCCCTTTTAGTCAGAAATTATTTTTATTTGAATTGGTCTTACAGGTGCTCTACTTGTTTGTTGTCTTATTTTTTCAATTGGAATTCCTGTCTCTCTATTTATTATCCTTATAATTAAATTTGTGCATGTTTTGCCCTGACAAAGTCCCATCCCTGCTCCAAGTGCTCTCTTTATCCCATCAATATCTCTGATTCCTTTTTTTATAACTTCAATTATTTCTTCCTCTGTAATCTCTTTGCATCTACAAATAATTTTTTTATTTTTCATTTTTTAAAACTCCTTACCTTATTATAATATTTTTTAGGGAAAGCAAAACTAACAAGTGCAGTCATATTATTTCTTTCAGGTTGAATAACTTTCACAATTTTACCCTCACAAATATACTTACCATCTCTATCAAGACATTTAACTTTTTCGCCTTCTTTTGGCAAAGGCAAAAATTCATAAGGTATTGTTAGTAAACAATCTTTTTCACTAAAATTATAATTTAAAACAAATATTGCAAGCCCAGGACATATAGGAATACATTTACCACAACCAGTACATTTTTCCTCATCTAATATAGGTAAACTCGTAATTGGAAAACCAACTTTTATCGCTCCAAATTTACAGATTGTTTCACATGGATTGCATGGGATATCTTCAATACATTCAATAATTGCAACAGACCCCTTTTTTATCCTTTCAAAAGATGGGAAACTTATTTTATTTAAATAAGTTTTTTCACCAAGTTTTAACTCTTTCATAATATTCTCTTACAATTTCTTCTTTTGACAGTTTTCTCTTTTCTCCAAAAGTTCCTATCCTAAAATCATCTAACCTTTTTCTTATCTGGTCTTTTTCATCTTCCCATTTTTTACCTCTTATTTTTTCAGCAACAGATATTCCAGCAAGTTTTCCTTCTTCCATAGCGGTTGATGCCTCTTCAATACCTGAACAATCACCAGCAACAAAAATATTTTCAACGGTTGTCTCCATATTTTCGTTATGAAGAGCAACCATTCCACCAAGATACCCTTTATAAGTAAAAAGGCATCCTGCTTGATATAAAAGTTCATTTAATGGAGTCAGTCCAACTGCAATACATATCAAATCAACTTCAATATATTT
Organism: Candidatus Omnitrophota bacterium; assembly: GCA_023818645.1. GTDB lineage: Bacteria > Ratteibacteria > UBA8468 > B48-G9 > JAFGKM01 > JAMWDI01. The sequence goes on from JAMWCJ010000073.1 coordinate 5,921, forward strand.
TTTCTTTTTTATAATTGGTTTGAAATTTTCATCAACAGGACAGATAATAGCCCCTTCTATTTCCTCTTTCCCCACTCCTTCAAGAATTGTAGTTGAAAGATATATAGGAACTCCAAATCTTTTAATTTTTGCTGCATGAACAAGATACCCTCCTATTTTAGGCATTATTTCAACAACACCTACAACCTCTGCTCCTGCTTGTAATAACTGATATGAAACAATTAAACCAACATTACCAGAGCCAATCATTAAAACTTTTTTTCCAGGAAGAACTCTATGAATATTTATCATTGTTTGACAAGCACCTGCTCCCATAACTCCAGGTAAAGTCCAGTTTGGGAAAGATAAAGGATTTTCAGTTGCTCCTGTTGAAATTATTATACTTTTTGCTTTGACAAGAATATTTTTCCCATCTTTAATAACTCCAATAACTTTATCTTTGAAAATTCCATAAGCAATACTGTTTAACCATACCTCTACTCCCAACTCTTTTACTTCTTTTAACAATTTTTCACCAATAACAAATCCTCTTACACCTGCCATATGCTCTTTGGAACCAAAAAATCTATGTATCTGTTTAAACAATTGTCCTCCAGGTCTTAAATTCTCATCTATTATAAGAACATCTATTCCTTTTTTTCTTGCTGAAATTGCAGCACAAAGTCCAGCAGGTCCTCCACCAATTATTACCAAATCTTTTTCTTCCATTTACCTAATCCTTCCTGAAATTCTATTTTCATCTTTTCTTTTACAGGTGTTATACATGTTCTTATATTTGGAATTCCATCAACAGTCATAACACAATCAGTGCACCTACCTATTGCACAGAAAATACCTCTTACTTCCTTAAACCTTTCTGTTCTTCTCAATCTTCTAATTCCATTCGCATATAAAACAGCAGCAATCATTTCTCCTTCGTAAGCAGTCAGTTTCTTCCCATTAAAATAGATGTAAATCTTTTTCCTTTCTGGCAGATCCCCAAGTATTGGATGTTTATATATTCTTAAATCTTTCTTTTTCATTTTTTTCTATATCTGTTAAATGCCTCAACAGAAGCAATAACATTCTCATATGGATATTCAGGTCTATGCCATCTTAAAACATTACATATAAACCCTCCTGAAGGAGAACTCAAATTTTCTACAAGTTCAATCGCTTCTTTTTTAACATCCTCAGGTTTTCCACAAGCAAGAGTATTCATCATATCAACAGAACATTTTATACATCTTTTCCCTTTTATTTCTTCCTTTATTGTCTTTATTCCAACAACATTTGGTTGAACAAACTGAAAAACATCTATTTCCATTTTTAATAAATCATCAAGAATTACTCTTATATCTCCATCAAATAGAAGGCCTGTATACATATTTTCCTGGTGAATAAGTTTAAACAATTTTTCATAATAGTTTTTAAAATACTTTCTCCATATCTCTGGATTAAAAAACAGACCATTATTTCCTGCAATCTCATCAATAAGATTTATCATATGAGCACCCATCTTTTTAAATTTAGGAATTAAAGTATATTGATATTCAAAAATTTTTTCAATTACATCTATAACAAGTTTTATATTTTCTACAATTTTTATAAAAAATGTTTGATATCCAAAGATATTATATGCGATAAGGAAAGGCCCTGGGTCAATATATCCACATATAAATCTATCAGAATAATTTTCTTTTATAATTTTCTCAGTTTTATCAAAAAAAGTATCATTAATTTTAGAGGAAGGGAATTTATAATCATCAAGATTATCTTTATTGGCAAGAGGGCTTTCAACTATAATATAGGCAACATTTTCATCAACAGGAACTTTTTGTAATACACTCCATTCATCCCTTCTTAAAATTCCATCTTTCTCTTGTCTCTCTTCTGTAAATGTCCAATGATATGTTACCCACGCTGAATCAAAATCTTCTGTCCCAGGAATAAATTTTACTGTTTCAGGATTTAAAGTGCCGTAAGCATTATAAATTTTAGGGACATCTACAAGTTCCATAGGTAGATATTCTGGGTTGGTAAATTCTATTGCATTTTTTATCAATTCTATATGACCCATTTTTAAACCCTTGCAAAAAATTCTGCTAAAATTGTGTAATTATAAAACTTTGGCCAGTTAATCTTTTTCTTATAAAATCTTTCTGGTTTAAAAATATCTATTGAAATTGATGTTTTCCCATAAACAACAAGTTCTGCTACAAGTTTTCCAACGATTGGGCCATAAGCCATACCATTTAAAAAACCAGCGGCAATATATAAATTTTCA
>JAMWCJ010000010.1 GCA_023818645.1 Candidatus Omnitrophota bacterium
ATTTGTTCCTACAGTTAAATCTGCTATAAAAGTATCTTCTGTTTCTCCACTTCTATGAGATATAATCGTTCTGTAGCCATTCATTTTAGCAATCTCAATTGTCTCAAATGTTTCTGTTAAAGTTCCTATTTGATTGACCTTTATCAAAATAGCATTTGCTATTTTTTGTTTTATCCCCTCTTTGAAAATTTTTGGATTTGTAACAAATAAGTCGTCTCCAACAAGTTGAATTCTTTTTCCAAGTTTTTCTGTTAAATTTTTCCATCCTTCCCAATCATTTTCGGCTAATCCATCCTCAATAGAATAAATTGGATATTTTTCAACAATCTTTTCATAAAAATTAATTAATTCGTCAGAACTTATTTTTTTACCTTCAAATTGATAAAGTCCATTTTCGTATAAAGAAGAAGCAGCAGTATCAATAGCAAGAAAAATATCTATTCCTGGTTTATATCCTGCTTTCTCTATCGCTGATAATATAAGTTGGATTGCTTCTTCGTTATTATTTAAATTTGGAGCAAATCCACCCTCATCACCTACTGAAGTTAAATATCCTTTTTCTTTTAATATTCCCTTCAAATACTGGAAAACTTCTGCAACCATTCTATAACCATCACTAAAAGTTTCTGCACCTAAAGGGACTATCATAAATTCTTGAATATCTAAATTGTTATCAGCATGAAGCCCTCCATTTATAACATTACACATAGGAACAGGCATCACATTTGAATAAATCCCTCCAATATAGAAATAAAGAGGAACATCTAAAACATTCGCAGCAGTGCGGGAAACAGCTAAACTAACTCCAAGAATTGCATTTGCTCCTAATCTTGATTTATTTTCTGTTCCGTCAAGTTCAAGCATTTTATAATCAATACCTCTCTGATCAAAAACACTTTCTCCCTCAATTTCAGGACCAATTATTTCATTTATATTTTTTATTGCTTTTTTAACTCCTTTACCAAGAAATTCTTTGTCACCATCTCTTAATTCAAGTGCTTCTTTTTCACCTGTTGATGCACCTGATGGAACTGCTGCTCTTCCAATCGTTCCATCTTCTACCATAATTTCTACTTCTACTGTTGGATTTCCTCTTGAATCAAGAATTTGTCTTCCATATACACTTATAATTTCCATTTCTCCCTCCTTAAATTTTTAAATTTATTATAAACTTAAATCAACTGATTTTCAATCAAAAATTTTTTAACTTCTTTCAGATTATTAAAAATCAAATAATTTTCATATTTTAAGAAGTCGTCTTTCTGGGATGAACCAGTAAGAACTATATAAGTATCAACACCTGCGTTTTTTCCTGTTAAATAATCAATGTCCATGTCTCCTACATAAAAAGATTGTTGTTTTTTAAAATTACTTATTTCTAAGATTTTAAAGATTATTTCTGGGTCTGGTTTTGGATTTTTAACATCATCTATACACATTATTATATCAAAATAATTTTCAATTTTAACTTTCTTCAATAAAAAATTTAAACAGAATTTTGACCTATTTGTTGCAAGGGCAATTTTTATACCTTTATTTTTAAGTTCGTTTAAAATTTCAATACAACCCTTCAACAATTTAACATTCCCTGTTAGAAATTTTAAATAATTCTCCCTGTAAAGGGTATAAGCAATTTTAAAATTTCTCTCTCCAAAAAGATTTAAAATCAATTTCTGATCTCCTCCTCCAACACTTCTTTTAACTGTTTCATAATCAAACTTTTTAAATTTTATTTTTTCAGATATAAAATCTATTGTTTTATAAATTGAATCATATGCATCTATCAAAGTTCCATCTAAGTCAAAAATTGCAATCTTCTTTTTCATAGGAGAAAATAAATAATATACTAAACCTTTTTAATTTTCAAATGTCTAAATTTAAAAAGGAGCAAAAATGAAGAAAATTATAATGGCACTGGTTCTGATAAATTTAATATGTTTAACTAATCTTAAAGCACAAAACCAGAAAACAGATCTTTTACCTCAAAGAGAAAAAATTGAAAAGTTGATGAAAGAAAACTCTATTTTAAGGGAAAAACTTAAAGATATACTTCATACACAAAAAAGAATAAAGGAAATTGAAAGAGAGGAAATAGAAAAAGATCCGGAACTTAAAAATCTACATATTCAAATAATGAATCTAAGAATGCAATTAATACAGAAAATTCAGGAAAAATTAAAAGATGACCAAGAATATCAAAGATTGAAAGAAAGAATGAGAGAAATTGAAGAAAAAATTAAAAAGATGAGAGAGGAAGTAGAGAAAAAAATAGAAAAGAAAGGAGGTGAAAAGATATGAAAAGATTAATTGTTTCTATGTTAATTGGTTGTTTACTTTTAGGTCTTACATATATTAATGCACAAGAAAGAAGGGAAAGAAAGGAAGGCGCACGGTTTCAGGTGGAAAGGAAAGAAGGCGCTTTTGGCGAAGCATTTGAAATAAGAAGGAAAATGAGAGAAATAGAAATCCAAACAATACAAGCAGATCCAGAATTAAAGAGGTTGGATGAACAGATTAAACAACTTCAAAAACAACTTGAAGAAAAACTTCAGCAAAAATTAAGTTCAAACCAGGAATATCAGGAATTAAAGAGAAAACAGGAAGAAATGCAAAAGGAGTGGAGGGAAAGAATAAAGGAAAGACAGGGAGAACAGGAGAAAAAGTAAAAATTCTATCACAAAGTAGATACTTTTAAAAGGAGTCCCTTTTTATTTTAAAAGGGGTTCCTTTTTATTTTTTTTATTTTATGGTATCATTCTTGTATATGACAGGAATTGATTTTATTATCTTGATTATTTTTTGTAGTGGTATATTAACAGGAATTTTAAGAGGTTTTATTGGAGGAATAATAGATATAATTGGTATTTTTGGAGGTGTTTCACTTGCTTCAATTGCCTATAAAGCACCTGTTAATTTATTCAGAAGATTTAATATAATTGGAACTCCTGTTGATGTTCTTTTTTTTCATCTTTTTTCATTTCTCTTTATTCTATCAATTATAGTTGGTATTGAAGTTTTAAGAAGAAAAGTTTATATAAAGCATGTTGTTGATAGAATTTTTGGTTTTTTTACTGGAATTATTGAAGGTTTGTTTTTTTCTGCTTTTCTTTTAAATATTATGAGTGCTTCACCAAATGCTGCTAAGGAAATTGATCAGGCAAAATTTACAAAATATATAACGAGATTTGTCCCACAAATTTATTTAAAAAGTGACAAAATTGGAATAACATTACCAAAATTGATTGCTCTTCCTAAAAATTATCAGGATGAATTTAATAGAGAAAAATTAACAATCTCTTTTCAAAAAACAAATTTTTACAAGATGAAAGGAACCTGTATAAAATGTGGAGGTGAAGTTGGATTTTCTGGATATTTTTTAAAAGCAGGAACAAGCGTAATACCCAAATTTACCTGTAAAATCTGTGGAAGAACTTCTGACGGATGTCAAACATTTGAAATTTTCCATTTTTTGTATAATCAATGTCCTGCTGAACTATCAAGAAAAGAGATAAAATTTGATTGTGGCAATTTTCCTAATAGAGAACTTGTTATGCCGAAAACTCAATGTCCAATAGATAAAAACCAATTACAAATCTGGGAATGGCAACCACCTATAAAATATTAAGGATTTTGTTTAAGATACTCAATTATTGATTTTGCTGCTTTTTTACCCATACCCATTGCACTTATTACTGTTGCTGCTCCAGTTGCGATATCTCCTCCTGCATATATACCTTTAATATTTGTTTTACAGGTTTCTGGATCCACAATTATATTTCCATGTTTGCCTGTTTTTAACTCAGGATATGTTTGGGGAATTAAAGGACTTGGTGATTGTCCTATTGCCACAATAGTGGTATCAAAAGGAATAATTTCTTCGCTTCCCTCAATCGGAATTGGTTTCCTTCTTCCCGATTCATCTGGTTCTCCAAGTTTATTATGGATTACCTTTATAAATTTAACATATCCATTCTCATCTCCTATTATTTCAATTGGTTGAACAAGGAAAATAAATTTTATACCCTCTTCTAAAGCATTTTCATATTCTTCTTTTCTCGCAGGTATTTCGTTTTCAGTCCTTCTATATAGAACTACTACTTCTTTTGCTCCAAGTCGAAGGGCACTTCTTGCTGAATCCATTGCTACATTTCCGCCACCAATAACTGCAACTCTTTCACCAACAGAAACAGGTGTATCATATTCAGGAAATAAATATCCTTTCATTAAATTTATTCTTGTCAAAAATTCATTTGCAGAATAAACCCTCAATAAATTTTCACCTGGAATACCAAGAAAATTGGGAAGACCTGCACCAGTGCCAATAAAAATTGCCTTATACCCAATCCCAAATAATTCTTCTATTGTCAATGTTTTTCCAATAATCACATTTGTTTTTATTTCAACACCAAGAGTTAAAAGTTGATTTATCTCTTTTTCTACAATTTTTTTAGGAAGACGAAATTCTGGGATCCCATACACTAAAACTCCACCAGGTTTATGAAGTGCTTCAAAAATTGTAATTTTAATTCCACATCTTGCAAGTTCAGATGCACATGCCAATCCAGCAGGACCAGAACCAACTACTGCGACCTTTTTATTTTTTATTTCAGGGATTTGATTTATATCGCATGACAATTTAAAATTTGCATAATCAGCAGCAAATCTCTCAAGTTTGCCTATTGCAACTGGTTCAAATTTTTTTCTAAGAGTACATACTTGTTCACATTGTGTCTCCTGAGGACAAACCCTCCCGCATATTGCAGGTAAAAGATTTTTTTCATAAATAATTTCAAGTGCTTTTTGAAAATTTCCATTCTTAATTTCTTTTATAAACCTTGGTATGTCAATCTCTACAGGGCATCCTTTAACGCATGGGGCTTTTTTACACTGAAGACATCTACTCGCTTCCTCAATTGCCTGTTTTTCATCATAGCCAAATGAAACCTCATTAAAATTTTTAATTCTTTCTGATGGTTGTTGTTTTCTATCTTTCACCCTTTCTTTCATTTTATATCTACTCCTCTTTTACTCACTATTATATGTTTTTTCCAGTTTTTATCATCTGTTTCTGGATAATCTCTTCTATAATGAGTTCCTCTTGATTCTTTTCTAATAAGTGCAGATTGTGTGATTAAAGTTGCAACAATTAACATATTTAAACTTTCAAATCCATTTCTATCATCGAATTCTTTTAAAAAAGCATATTTCTGCCATTCTTTCAATTTTTCAAGTGCATATTTTAACATCTCTTCATCCCTTTCTATTCCAACATTTCTCCACATCAAACTTCTTATTGACCTTTTCAGATCATCCTTATCTATTAAAACATCCGTCTTTTTTGGAAAATTATATTTTACATCTGAGTAAACGGATTTAAAATTATCTTCCTTTATTTTAACTGCAACTCTTTTTCCAAAAACAAGACATTCTAAAAGCGAATTACTTGCAAGACGATTTGCTCCATGAACACCAACACATGAACATTCTCCACAAGCAAAAAGATTTTCAATATTAGTCTTTCCCCAGATATCTATTTTTATTCCGCCTATAAAGAAATGAGCAGAGGGTCTCACTGGAATTAAATCTTTACTTGGTTCAATACTATATGTTTTACAGAAATTATAAATTTGTGGGAACCTTTCTTTTATATATTCCTTTTTCAAATGGGTTAAATCAAGATAAACACAGTTTGAATTTGTTTTTTTCATCTGGTCAATTATTGCCCTTGAAACAATATCTCTTGGAGCAAGTTCTCCGGAAGGATGATAATCTAACATAAATCTTTCCTTATTTACATTCCTTAAAATTCCACCTTCGCCTCTTACACTCTCAGATATTAAAAATCTCGGTGCACCAGCCATATAAAAAGTTGTTGGATGAAATTGATAAAACTCAAGGTCAATAAGTTCTACATTCTTTCTGTAGGCAATTGCAATACCATCTCCAGTTATATATAAAGGATTTGTTGTCTCTTGAAAAACCATACCTGCACCACCAGTTGATAAAACATACGCCTTTGCCTGAATTAAAATAATCTTGTTTCTGCTTTCGTCAAGAACAAGAGCCCCTATAACTTTATTTTCCAGAACAATTAAATCAATAAGGAAAGCATTAGAAAAAATTTTAATATTAGGAAATTTTTTTATAAGATTAATGAAAAAAGTAGTGATACTTTTCCCTGTTGCATCTCCATTTGCATGAAGAATTCTATTTTTTGAATGTCCTCCTTCTTTTGTAAAATGAAATTTATCTTTATTTTTGTCAAACTTAAAACCAAGAGAAATAACTTCTTTAATCCTTTCAATACCCTCATTAACAAGTATTTCAACTGCTTTCTCATCGTTAAAATAATATCCAGTTTTCAAAGTATCTTCTTTGTGTAATTCGGAACTATCTCCTTCATTGAGTGCAACAGCAATACCTCCTTGAGCATAATAACTGCATGATTCTTCAAAGCCATTTTTAAAAAGAATCAAAGTTTTAAAATCTCTCAATTCATAGGCAACAAAAAGTCCACTCAATCCACCCCCAACAATCAAAAAATCAACTTCAATTTTTTCAAGTGCCTTTGTATTAAAACTAATTAAATATTCTGGTATCATATTTCCCTTATTAAAAAAATAATTTTATCATATTTTTAAAAAACAACAGAATTGACTTTTTGCTTTAATTTGTTTTAAAAATTTTTCACATATATATTATATCTTATTGAATAGTTGCCAAATATAGAAAAAACACTTTAATTTAAAATCCAATATGAAAAACTTTATAAAAAAGCAAAAAAAGATATAAAATCCTGTGAAGAAGTTGAGAAAGATAGTGAACATCTTTTATAATTTTAAGGAAATATTAAGGATTTTAAACAAGATAGAAAAGTATGGGAAGAGAAATTAGCAGCAAAGAAAAACAGGATAAAAGAGTTAAAGTATGTGTAAAATTATCTATAGAAGATGAAAAAGTGTTCACCATGTATTCAACTTATACAAAAAAAGAAACAAAAATTGCTACGGTTGGGCTTGGATATATTGATGGGTATCCAAAAAATTGATTTTTACAATTTTTTAGCACCATCTATAAATAAAAGAGTTCCAAGAATTTATATAAAAAATGGTAAAATATGGAAAATAAAAACAATTTTTGATTATGAGTGTAAAAAAAATAGAAATTAAGGGCTCATACAATAAAACAGGTCGTTTACTTGGTGAATCTCATAAATATATTTTAAAAAGTATAGAAGAAAAAGTTATCAAAAATATTAAGATTGAAAAAGAGAAAATAAAAAGATATGATGAATTTTTAAAAAAATTTTCTCTTTTAGGAGAAGAAATTGAAGGATATTGTAATGGTGCAGATATAAAATTTGAAAATCTACTAAAACTTAAATTTGGAAGTTTTAAAATTCTTAAAAATTCCTGCACATCATTATTTTTAAGTTCTAAATTTTTTGTTGAAAATGTTCCTATTTGTTTAAAAATAAGAGACCAATTTCCTTTACCTCAATATATATGCAAAAAACAAAATGAAGATAAAATACCTTATTTTTTTTCTGGCTCAATTTCTGATATTGGATATGGCTTTTTTATTAAAGAAAATGGGTTGGTTGGAATAAATAATACAGGAAGTTTTCTAAAAGAAGAGTTTGTCAATGAATACGGAATTGATGATTGTGATGTAATGAGAGTAGTTGCTGAATATGGTAATAAAATAGATGAAGTGATAGAAATTATTAAAAAAATGTTAAAAGATAAAATTATAGGGTATACAGGAAAAAGAAGAGGTATGATTTTTTTATTTTCAGAAAAAGAAAATGTGATTTATATAGAGATGAATTCCTTTAATCTAAATTTTAAAAAAATCGAGAATAAATTTGGATTCACTAATGACTTTTTACTACCTGAATCAAAAAATTGGATAAAATATGTAGAAACAGAAGGAGCAAAAAGTAGTATTATAAGAAAAAAAAGGTTAGAGGAAATATTAACTGAAAATAAAAAATTTTATTTAGATAATTTAATAAAAATTTCAAGGGATTTAAAATATTATCCATATTCAATCTGTAGAGATACTAAATTAATGCCAGTTAGAACTGTATCTGTTTTTATTGCCTTTTTGTTTGAAAATCCTGTTTTATGGATTTGCCTTGGGAATCCATATGTTTCTCCTTTTTTCCCATTTTTTGTTAAAGGCAATAAAATTATTGAAAACTTTATAAACGGAGATATTTCAAACAATTTAGATATAATATTTAAAAAGAAACAGTTCAACGACGATAAATACTTTAATAATATTATAAAATTTGAAAAAACCTTAAATAATAAATTTAATAAAATACAAAATCTGGACGAGAAAAATATTGAAATTCAAAAAGATGTTTATAATTTTATAAAGGAGATAAATGAAAGTTTATATAATACCTGATCTTGAAGGAGTAATTTGAGTTTAATTTAAAAATGAAGAAAAGTTTGAAACAAATAATAGATTATAAAATTAAAAGTATGCCATTAAAAATTACTAAATTTAAAGGATTTGCTGAAAGAATTGAATCACCACCACACTTTCATATTTATGAGATTGAAATTCAGTTTATAAAAGAAGGAAATGGATATTATTTTATAAAAAATAAAAAATATAAGATTGAAAAGGGGAAAGTATTTATTATACATAAAAAAGACCTACATTACTTTATAAAGCCAGAAATAAATAAAGAAATAGAAAAAATAACTATTATGATGAAAAAAGATGCGCTTGAAGAGAATGCAAAATTATTTGATAAAGTTTTTAAATGTGATAATTTACATCAGATACATTTAAATGAAAATGATTTTTTAATTTCTGTTTTATTACTTGAAGAAATTTTAGAAAACATGGAAAAAGTTGACAAATTAAAGAAATTCAAAACTTTATTAAAATTGAATATTTCTAAATTCTTTTTTATTCTTAATACAAATATTGAAAATTTAAAATTAAGGGAAGAAACAGAAATGGATTTTAGAATAGAAAAAGCAATAGAATTTATTGAGAAGAATTATAATAAAAAAATTACAGAAGATGAAATTTGTAGAGAAATAGGACTATCTAAATATTACTTTTCACATCTTTTTAAAAAAATCACAGGTATAAATTTCAAAGAATATCTTATTGAAAAAAGATTATTTGAAAGTGAAAAATTGTTACAAACAACAGATTTGAAATTAGAAAAAATTGCTACAAAATGTGGATTTTCAAATTTATCTCTATTTTTAAAAGAATTCAAGAAAGGGTTTAAAGTTACACCAAGCCAATTTAAAAAAATAAAGCAAAAAATTACATAAAATAGCAAATTTTGATATTGACTCTCAATCTTAAAATTATAAAATTTACTTTAAGTTTAAAAAAAAGGAGCAAAAAATGATAGATTACCATGTTCATATTGGGAAAATTTTTTATGGAAGGAAACCATTAACTCTAAAGAAACTTATACAGACCATGGATGAAAAAGGGATTGAAAAAGCAATTATTCTTCCAATTGAAAATCCTGAAGAGACACACTGGTATAATACAACAGATAATATTTTAAAATTATCCAAAAAATATAAAGATAGATTAATTCCATTCTGTAATGTTGACCCAAGAAGAGGACTTAATAATGAAAATGAAAAATTTATAAAAAATTTGATTGAAGAATATGTTAAAAAAGGTGCAAAAGGTTTTGGAGAAATACTTGCAAATTTACCTTTCAATGATAGAAGGATGAAGAATATTTATAAGATATGTGGAGAATTTTGCCTTTCAATTGTTTTTCATCTTGGAGGAATTCCTGGTCAATCAACAATTGGTTTAACTGACGAAATAGGTTTACCTTATATTGAAGAAGTTTTAAATGAATTCCAAAATACAATATTTGTTGCTCATGGTCCTGGATGGTGGGCTGAAATCTCAGGAGATGTCACTCCTGAACAGAGGGAGATATATCCAAAGGGAAAAATAGAAAAAGAAGGAAAGGTTCAATATCTTCTTTCTAATTATCCAAATATTTATGCTGACCTATCTGCTGGAAGTGCTTATAATGCTTTAACAAGAGACCATGAATATGGAATAGAATTTTTAAATAGATTTTATAATAAACTTTTATTTGCAACTGATTATTTATATCCAGAACAAAAACTGCCAATAATAGAGTATATAAAAAATGTAAAAATATCGGATGAAAAGAAAAGAAAAATAATGTCTGAAAATGCAAAAAAATTGTTAAAATTGGAGTGAAAAATGGAAAGAAAATTTAAAATATACATTTTGAGAGATAATGAAGAACTTGGACTTTTTGCAAGTAAAAAAGCAGGAGAAATTCTTGAAAAATATACAAACCAGTTAAATAAAAAATGTTTATGTGTTTTTGCAGCAGCACCATCACAGGATACTTTTCTTGAAAATCTTTCAAAAAATAAAAATATAAAATGGGAAAATATTTATGCTTTTCACCTTGATGAATATACTGATTTGCCAATTGGTCATCCAAATACTTTTCAGGAATATTTAAGGACACATATTTTTGAGAAAGTTAATATTCCAGAAGAAAATATTTTTTATATGAAAGAAGCAGGAAATAGTCCAGATGAAATTATTGAGAATTATACTAAGGCATTTATGGAAAAATATAAGGAGATAAAAAACGATGGAGGAATTTATCTTTCCTTTATTGGTATCGGAGTTAATGGACATATCGCTTTTAATGAACCAGAAACAGATTTATGGACAGACGAAATTATAGTAAAGATAAGGATTGACAATATATCAGTAAAACAACAATACGAGGATTATAAAAATCATCCAAATCCTAAAGCAAGATATAAAAGTTTAGATGATGTTCCAAGGAATGCTTTAACTATGACTGTTAGTGCAATTTTACTTTCTGATAAAATTTTCTGTATGGTTCCTGGGAAACAAAAAGCAAATGCGGTAAAACAAACAATAGATGGAGATATAACAAATAAAGTCCCATCTTCATTTTTAAGATTGCACGAAAATGTGTCATTATTTCTTGACCAGGAATCTGCATATTTACTTCTTAAAAAACCAGAAAATAAAATAAAAAAGGAGCAATAAAAATGGGAAAACTTGCGATTTTAGGAGGAGAAAAAGCGATAAAGTCAAATTATGTAGAATATTGTAAATGGCCTATTATAACAAAAGAGATGGAAGAAAAAGTTCTTGAAATTTTAAGAAAAGGAGCAATGTCAAATATAGAGTTAACAAAAGAATTTGAAAGAGAATATGCAAATTTATATGGAATGAAATATGGTTTATGTCATAATAATGGGACAGCAGCAATACATTCAGCACTATTTGGACTTAAAATAGGTAAAGGAGATGAAGTTATCTGTCCTTCTATGACTTACTGGGCTTCATGTTTACCTGTTTTATCTCTTGGTGGAACAGTTATATTTGCAGATATTGATGAAGAAAGTTTATGTATAGACCCTAACGATATTGAAAGACATATAACTGATAGAACAAAAGCAATTATTGTAGTTCATTATGCTGGATATCCTGCTGATATGGATAGAATTATGCAATTAGCAAAAAAATATAATTTAAAAGTCCTTGAAGATTGCTCACATTCTCACTGGTGTTTTTATAAAGGGAAATTAACAGGAACTTTTGGAGATGTATCTGCTTTTTCCCTTATGAGTGGTAAATCATTTCCTATTGGAGAAGGTGGAATTATGCTTACAAATGACCTTGAGATTTATGAAAGGGCAATTATTTTTGGACATTATGAAAGGCATTCAGAAGTAACTTTGGATTATTTAAAAAAGGGTATTGGAGTTCCTTGGGGTGGATATAAATATAGGATACATCAACTTTCCTCTGCTGTTGGAATCGTATTAATAAAAATTTTTAAAGAGATTTTTGAAGAAATAGATAAAGCAATGACATATTTCTGTGATTTGCTTGATACACTCCCTGGAATAAAAACTCACAGACCTCCTAAAAATTCTAACTCAACAAAAGGTGGTTGGTATGCATCTCTTGCTCATTATAATAAAGAAGAACTTGAAGGACTTTCAATAACAAGATTCTGTGAAGCATTAAGGGCAGAAGGTGTCAGTGCATATCCCGGATGCAATAAACCATTACATCTTCATCCATTATTTCAGAATATAGATATTTACAACGATGGAAAACCAACAGTAATAAGGAATTCTGAAAAAGATATAAGAAGTAAGATTGGCTCATTGCCTATATCAGAAAATATTGGGAAAAAAGTATTCAGCATACCAAGATTTGTTAAATTTGATAAAAAAATTATTGAAGAAGTTTTTGGTGCCTTTGAAAAAGTAGTTAAAAACTATAAAGAATTGTTAAAAGATGATAAAGGAGATCCACCAACAATAGGAAACTGGGGATTAACTTTTAGAATTTAAAAAAGGAGAAAGATGGATAAACTTGTAATAGATGGAGGCAAACCAATAAGAAAAAAGTTATTTCCTCAAAGGATTATGTTTGATGAAAAAGAAGTAAAAATAATAACAGATATGATGAAAAATGCAACAAAGGAAAATACTGCAAAATATCTTGATAGATATGCAGGAAACCAGGTAGACACTTATGAAAAAGAATTTGCCAAATTTTTTGGGACAAAATATGCAACTGCAACAAGTTCTGGGACTGCTGCAATACATTCAGCAATTGCTTCTTTAGATTTAGAACCAGGGGATAGAATTATAACGACTCCAATTACAGACCCTGGAACTGTTATGCCGATTATATTTCAGGGACTTATTCCTGTTTTTGCTGATGTTGACTACGATACATTAAACTTAACTACAGAGACAATAGAAGAAAAAATTGATGAAAAAACAAAAGCAATTATAGTTGTTCATCTTGCAGGGGTGCCTTGTGAGATGGATAAAATAATGAAATTAGCAAAAAAATATAATTTAAAAGTTATAGAGGATTGTGCTCAAAGTCATGCTTCTATTTATAAAGATAAATATGTGGGAACTTTTGGAGATATAGGTGCTTTTAGTTTAATGAGTGGAAAACATATGACAAGTGGAGGACAGGGAGGAATGATTATAACTGATAATGAAGAATATTATTGGAAAGCAAAAAGGTTTGCCGATAGGGGTAAACCATTTGGCGTAGAAAATCCAGAAGGTAATGTTTGTATTGGGTTAAATTATAGAATGACAGAAATAGAAGCAGCGATAGGTAGAGTTCAACTTAAAAAAATAAAAAGAATTGCAGAAAAGAGATTTAAAATTGTTGAAGAATTGAGGAAAGGTTTTAAAAATTTGAAAGGATTTTCTTTATGGAAAAGACCTAAAGATTCAAAACCAAACTACTGGTTCTGTTTTGTTAAAGTTGAACAGGAAAGATTCAAATTTGATAAATGGAAACTTGCTGGAATTTTGAGTAAAGAAGGACTTCCTGTTGGAGCACATTATGTTATCCCTATGTATGAAAATCCATTTATAAAAGAAAGAAAAACTTTTGGAACTTCTGAATATCCTTTCAAATTTTATGCGCCTGAGATTACTTATAAGTGTCCAGTTGCAGAAAAAGCACTTAATTCGCACATAACATTATACTTTAATGAATTCTGGAATAAAAAGGATATTGAAGATACAATAAAAATTTTTGAAAGGGTTGAAAAGTTTTGTTTAAGATAGAAAAATAATAATTTTAAAAATTTTATCCACTCCAATCCTGTGATATAATTTTATAAAAACATTTATTTTTAAAAAAGGAGACAAAATGCCAAATAGAATAGATTCTCCGCAAATAACAGATAATTTTATTGAAAAATGGGCAAAAAGTATAAGACCAGAACTTGAATTTAATTGTAAAACTGAAGATGAGTTTTATAATTGGAAAAAACGACTAATTAATAAGATTAAAGAACTGCTTGGAGAATTTCCTCAGCCCTCTGATTTAAAACCAGAAAAATTGTCTGAAGAAGAAAAAGAAAAATATATAAGGGAAAAATGGATAATACAAACAGAAAAAGATTGCTTTATGCCTTTATATATTTTAATTCCAAAAGAAAATAAAAAGAAATATCCTGCAATTCTATGCTGTCATGGACATGGTCCATATGGAAAAGACCCGGTTGCAGGAGTTCACAATAATAATTCAAATATAATAAATAACATAAAAACTCATAACTATAATTATGGAGAACAAATGGCTGAAAATGGTTTTGTTACAATTGTTCCTGACTGGAGAAGTTTTGGAGAAAGAATTGGATATTATAATATCTTCCAACCAA
This sequence comes from Candidatus Omnitrophota bacterium, assembly GCA_023818645.1. GTDB lineage: Bacteria > Ratteibacteria > UBA8468 > B48-G9 > JAFGKM01 > JAMWDI01. The sequence continues at coordinate 14,255 of JAMWCJ010000010.1, forward strand.
GAGATATATGCAATATTCATTTTCTCCAGCATTTAATTCTTGGAAGAACATTACTTGGTGTAAATATTTTTGATGGAATGAGAGCAATTGATTTTCTATTAACAAAGGATTATGTTGATAAAGAAAATATTGGATGTATGGGCCTTTCATTTGGAGGAACAATGACAACATATTTAACTTTACTTGATGACAGAATTAAAGCAGCAGATATAATATGTTATGCAACAACAACTTTACATTATGCTATTGAAAGACCAAATTTCTGTGGAAGTCAAATTGTTCCTTTCCTTTATAAATATGCAGATGTTGGAGATGTTATAGCAGCAATCTGTCCAAAGCCACTTTTGATTGAATCAGGAGCAAATGATACATGTTTCTGGATAGATTCAGCAAAAAAAGCACATGAAAAAGTTATAAAAGCATATAAAGTAGCAAAAGCAAGTGAAAATTTATGGATTGAAGTATTCCCTGGTGAACACTCTTTTTCAGGAAATCTTGCGTTTAAGTTTTTCAATAAGTATTTAAATAAATGAGAAGATATATTTTAAATCGTCTCTTCCAGTTTATCCCTCTGCTTATTGGTATGACTTTTATCTCTTTTTTAATAATCCAAATATCACCTGGTGACTATTTTACTCAACTTAAAATGAATCCAGAAATTTCTCCTGAAACAATTGAAAATATGAGAAAACTTTTTGGTCTTGATAGACCTGTCATCATTCAATATTTTTACTGGCTTAAAAATATTTTTACTTTCAACCTTGGAGAATCTTTCTCTTATCATGTCCCTGTTTCTTTTTTGATTAAAGTCCGTCTAAAAAATACAATTGCTCTTTCAATCTTTTCAATTTTACTTACATGGATTATATCTATTCCTCTTGGAATTTATGGTGCCATTAAAGATAAAAGTTTCAATGAAAGGGTTCTTTCATTTTTTGCATATATTGGAATTTCTTTACCATCATTTTTTATTGCAATGCTTGTTATATTTTTTATTTCTAAGACAGCAATCTTACCTCTCGGAGGGACAACTTCTATTTTTTACGAAAATGCTTCAGGTTTTGAAAAATTTATTGATTATCTTAAACATCTTTTAGTCCCAGGAATAATTTTAACTTTGTCTGGAATTGGTTCTCTTTACCGTCTTATGAAAAATAATTTCCTTGAAGCATTGAATTCTCCCTATATTTTTACTGCATGTGCAAAGGGAATACCAACTTATAAGATATATTTTAAACATGCTTTAAGAAATGCTATAAATCCTATGATAACAATTTTTGGATATGAACTATCTGGAATTTTAAGTGGTGCTGGACTTGTAGAAATTATAACTGGTTGGCCAGGAATGGGAAGGTTGGTTCTTGAAGGAGTGCTTTCTTTTGATTTATATCTTGTTATGGCTTCTTTATTAATTGGCGGAATTTTACTTATTTTTGGAAATTTACTGGCAGATATTTTACTTGCTTTAGTAGACCCGAGAGTTAGATTAAGATGAAAAAGACTTTACAAAGATTGAGAAAAAGAAATTATATTTCCTATATCTCTTTCTGGATAATTGTTTTTTTATATTTTTTAGCAATTCTTGCTGATTTTATAGCACCTTATCCATTTAATAAACAATTCAGGGATTATCCTTTATGTCCACCCACTAAAATACATTTTTTTGACCATAATAAAAAATTCCATTTAAGGCCATTTGTTTATGAGGTTAAACTTGTAAATCCTGCTTTAAATCAATATGAAATAGTAAAAGAAAGAATTTGTCCAGTTTATTTTTTTGTTAAAGGGGAAAAAAAGAAAATTCTTGGAATATTCCCTTCCACAAGAAACTTATTTGGAACAAAGGAAGGTAAAATTTTCTTGTTCGGAACAGATATGCATGGAAGAGATATTTTTTCAAGAATTTTATATGGAGCAAGGATTTCTCTTTCCATAGGTATAATAGGAGTTTCAATATCTTTTTTCCTTGGTTTTTTAATAGGAGGAATTTCAGGATATTTTGGAGGAAAGATTGATAATATTTTAATGCGGCTTGTTGAAATTTTTATGATGTTTCCTGCTTTCTATCTTATGCTTGCTTTAAGAGCGGTATTTCCATTAAACCTTTCTTCCTTTCAAATTTATCTTCTGATAGTTATAATTTTAAGTTTAATTGGATGGGCAGGACTTGCAAGGATTATTAGAGGTATGGTTCTATCTATAAAAGAAGAAGAATATGTTCTTGCTGCAAAATCACTTGGACTTTCGTCATTCAGAATAATATTTAAACATATAATACCTAATACTTTTTCTTACTCAATCACAGCAATTACATTATCTATCCCTGGATACATACTTGGAGAATCAACTTTAAGTTTACTTGGACTTGGAATTCAAGAACCGTATCCAAGTTGGGGGAATATGCTTTCTGTATGTATAGGGAATTTAAGAGTCCTGTCAAATGCTCCATGGATGTTAATTCCAGGTCTTTTCATATTTTTAACAATTATCTGTTTTAATTTTCTTGGCGATGGTTTAAGAGATGTTTTTGACCCCAAAAACTGGTAAAAATGAAAAAATTACTGAATGTAAGAAATGTTGTAGTTGGAAATGAAGAAATTAAAATTTTAAGGGAGATTAGTTTTGAAGTCAATGAAAAAGAAATTGTTTCAATTGTTGGTGAAAGTGGTTGTGGAAAAAGTATGACATTAAAAACAATTATAAAACTTTTACCAAAAAATCTTGAAATTCTTTCAGGTGAAATTTATTTTGATGGAATTGAGATAGTAAAATACGATGCAATGGAGAAAATAAGAGGAAAAGAAATAGGAATGATTTTTCAAGAACCATCTTCATATTTAAATCCTTTGTTTACTATTGGAAATCAAGTAGAGGAAGCAATTAAAGAAAAGATTGAAAAAAAAGAGAAGAAGGAAAGAGTTATTAAAATTTTAAAGGAAATGGGCCTTTCTTCAAATGTTTATTATCAATATCCCCATCAATTAAGCGGAGGAATGCAACAAAGAGCAATGATAGCAATGTCCCTCATAAACAATCCAAAGTTACTTCTTGCTGATGAACCGACAACTGCTTTAGACCTGACAACTGCTTTTGGAATTATAGATTTACTTAAAAACCTTGTAACAAAATACAATCTTTCAATAATTTTTGTGACTCATGATATATCTCTTGCAAAATATATCTCAGATAAAATTCTTGTAATGTATGCTGGAATTATTGTAGAAAAAGGACCTTCTAATTTAGTATACACCAACCCTTTACATCCTTATACACAGAAACTTATAAATTGTCTTCCTGAAAAATATAAAAAAGGGGAGAGAATTAAAACAATTGAAGGACAGGTCCCTTCTTTAAAAGATTTACCAGAAGGATGTCCTTTTTCTCCAAGATGTGAATATAAAAAAAAGATTTGTGAAAATTATATTCCAGGAGAAATTAAAATAGAAGAAAGAAATGTGAGGTGTTTTAAATATGGGAACTTTATGGAAAGTTGAAAATTTAACAAAAGAGTTTGAAATAAGAAGTGAGTTTAAAAAAATTAAAGTAACTGCTCTGAAATCTATTAATTTAGAAATTTATAAAGGAGAAATTTTGGGACTTGCTGGTGAAAGCGGTTCAGGAAAAACAACTCTTGGAAAAGTTATTATAAGATTGATTGACCCTGATAAAGGGAAAATAATCTATAGAGATATTGATATTACAAAATTACCTGAAAGGGTTCTAAGAAAATATAGGAAAAACTTCCAGATAATTTTTCAAGACCCTTATAAATCATTAAATCCAAGAATTCCAGTTGGTTTAACTGTGATGGAGGGGATAACAGGTAATAAAAAAGAAAGATATGAAAAAGCAGTTGAACTATTAAATCTTGTAGGAATAAAAGAAAAAAGATTTTATGATTATCCTCATCAATTTAGTGGTGGAGAAAGACAGAGGATAGCAATTACAAGAGCATTATCAACAGAACCAGAATTTATTGTATGTGATGAACCAACTTCAAATCTTGATGTTTCAATACAGGGACAGATTTTAAATCTTTTTATTGAACTTAAAGAAAAATTTAACCTTACATATTTATTTATATCCCATAATTTAAAAATAATTAGATTTTTAGCAGATAGAGTTGGAATAATGTATAAAGGTGAAATTGTTGAAATGGGCAAAACAGAAGAAATATTTGAAAATCCAAAACATTCTTACACACAAAAATTAATAGAAAGCAGTTTTGCATTTTAAAGATCTAAAAAATTCGTGTATTATATATATTGAGAAGAAAATAAACTTTATAGGGGGAAATTTTGTCTAAATAATAGAAAAATGGAAAAAATAAAATTGTTTGCTAAAAATTTATTATGTTTTATAGAAACTTTGTTTATCTTATATGCTGGAAATATTTATTCTCAAAAAATAATAAAACCTTATGAAATGGAAAATTGGTATGTACCTGAAAGCGAAATTGATAAAATTGTTTTTAAAACTCTAAAGGGAAAAAATCTAAAATTTGCAAATCCTTGTTCAGATGAGGTATTTATTAGAAGAATCTATCTTGATACAATTGGGATCCTGCCTGAACCTGAAAAAGTAATAAATTTCATAAATGATAAAAATCCAGATAAAAGAAAAATCCTTATTGACGAACTTCTTGAAAAGAAGGAATTTGCTGAATACTGGTCTATGAAATGGAGTGATATTTTAAGAATAAAGGCAGAATTCCCAATAAACCTTTGGCCTAATGGAGTTCAGGCATATCATAGTTGGATACTTAATTCACTTATGGAAAACAAACCTTACGATAAATTTGTTAGAGAACTCCTTACCTCAAGTGGAAGTAATTTCAGAAATCCGCCTGTAAATTTTTATAGAGCAATTCAGGGAAGAAATCCTTATTCAATTGCTTCTGCTATTTGTCTTACATTTATGGGTGTGAGATTTGAAAAACTTCCAAAAGAAATTCAGGAAGGAATGAGTAGAATTTTTTCAAAAGTATCTTATAAAAAATCTCTTGAATGGAAAGAAGAAATTGTTTATTTCAATAATGAATTGCAAGAACCAGTGGAAGGAATTTTACCAGACGGAACGAAGGTCAAAATACCCCCTGATAAAGATCCAAGAGAAGTATTTGCTGATTGGTTGATAAAACCAGAAAATCCTTACTTTTCAAAAAATATAGTTAATAGAATATGGAGTTGGATTTTTGGAAGAGGGATAATACACCAACCAGACGATATCACACCAGAAAATCCTCCTGCTATTCCTGAACTTTTAACATATCTTGAAAAAGAACTTGTAAAATCAAACTACAATCTAAAACATATCTATAGAATTATCTTTAATTCAAGGACATATCAACAATCATTTATACCTGAAAGTAACAATCCTGAACTGGAGAAATATTTTGCCTATTATTCACCAAAAAGGCTCTCTGCAGAAGTTCTTCTTGATATAATATGTAAAATCTCTGGAACAGGAGTTGAATATATTAGTCCAATACCAGAACCCTATACTTTTATTCCTCCTGAACAGAGAAATGTTTTGCTTGGAGACGGAAGTATAACAGGGCCTTTTCTTGAACTTTTTGGTAGACCTCCAAGGGATACAGGATATGAAACTGAGAGAAAAAATCAAATTGACGAAAAACAAATGAGATATCTTTTAAATTCTTCGGAACTTCACAAAAAAATTCAATCAAGTCAGTATATAAGAAATTTGATTAAAGAAACCAAAAATGATAAAAAGAAAATTATTGAAAATATTTATCTTACTTTGCTCTCAAGATATCCAACACAACCAGAAGAGGAGATTTTATCTGCATATTTCAATAAATCTGGAATTTCTTTAAATCAAGCAATTGAAGATATTATATGGGCACTAATAAATAGTAAGGAATTTTTGTATAACCATTAAGGAGGAGGGAAAAATGAGGGAAATATATTCAGTCGTAACAAAAACTTTTTTAGTTTTATCTTTACTATTTTCTGAAGTAACTTTTCCTGCATCAGAAATAAAACCTAAGGCAAAAAGTGTGATTCAAATCTGGCTATGGGGTGGGCCCTCACATCTTGATACATTTGACCCAAAACCAAATGCAGATTACGATTATACAGGTCCTTTTAAGTCAATCCCTACAAATGTTCCTGGGATTGAAATAAATGAATATCTTGTTAATCTTGCGAAAATTGCTGATAAATACTCAATTATAAGAAGTATGACTCATGGAATAAATGGACATGAAACAGCAGCATATCTTATGCAAACTGGACATTCTGCTGAAGAAAATCTTGTTTATCCATCTATTGGTGCTGTAGTTTCTCTTTTCAAAGGATATGATTATGGATATAAAAACATTCTTCCTCCTTACATAGTTCTTACTACTTCTCAAGGTAGATTTTCAGAATGTGGTTTTCTCGGTGAAAGATATAAACCATTTGTTACGGGTGGAGATCCAAATAAAACACCATTTGCAGTTGAAGGAATAGTTCTTGAAGGAGTAACAGAAGAAAGAAAACAGGCAAGAAAGGAACTTTTATATTCTATTGATTTACTTGGAAAATTTATACCATGGATTAAGGAATTTAAGTCCTTTGATTTATGCAGGGAAAAAGCGTATGAAATATTAAGTGGTGAAATAGCGAAGGTTTTTGATTTAACACTTGAACCAGATGAAATAAGAAATATGTATGGAAGAAATACTTTCGGTCAGTCCTGTCTTGTTGCAAGAAGATTGATAGAAAAAGGAGTTATTTATGTAACAGTAAATTATAGAGGATGGGATACTCATAGCAATCATTTTCAGCAGATGAAGCAAAAATTACCTGAACTTGATATGGGCCTTTCTTCTCTTATTAAGGATTTATCTGATAGAGGACTTCTTGACAGTACTATAATATGGGTTTCGGGAGAATTTGGAAGAACACCAAAAATTCAATGGGAACCACCATGGAATGGCGGTAGAAATCATTATGGTAAATGTTTTTCTGTCCTTGTTGCTGGAGGTGGTTTTAAAGGTGGTTGTGTAGTTGGAGCAAGTGATGAAAAAGGAGAAAATGTGATTGATAGACCTGTTTATCCAAAAGATTTACTTGGAAGTATTTATTACCTTTTAGGAATTAACCCTGAAACAAAATTTCCTAAAGAATTTGGAAAAGATGTTACAATTTTACCACCTATAGAAACTGGAGAGAAAAAAGGGCTTTTAAAGGAGATAATGTATGAATAAGACTTTTTTCTTATTTTTTTTAATTTTGATTAATACTGCCTTGCCTCAAACTTCAAATCAACCATCAATAGGATATGTTTATCCAGCAGGCGGTCAGAAAGGAACGACTCTTGAAATTATTGTAGGTGGACAGAATATAAGAGGCGCAAGAAATGCCTATTTTTCAACTGAAAAAATTAAAGTTTTAAGTATCACTCCTGTTCCTTCTTTAAGTCCTCAACAAAAACAACTTTTGATAAGAAATTTAAGAGCAATAGTGACAAGTTGGTATAGAAAGGACAACAAAAAACCAGAGATAGTTTATGAAAAGGATGGTGTAAAAATTCCAAAACATCCTTTACTTCAAAATCTTGAGGATAAAACATACGATGAAATAAAAAATATAATAGAAATTTTTTTAATGCCTTTTAACCCTTTACAAGTAAAAAGATCAATTCAAGAAAAGGTTCTTTTAAAAATTGAAATATCTCCTGATACAGAGCCAGGAATTTATGAGTTGAGAATTCAGACTTTTGCCGGCTTAACAAACTTTTTAAAATTCTATGTAAATGATGTAAAGGAAGTAAGAGAAAAAGAAAAAATATCTCAATTCTCTATATTTAATCCCCAAAAAGAAGTTTTTGAGTTGCCTGTAATTATAAATGGACAGATTTTTCCTGGCGATGTTGATAGATTTTATTTTAATGCCAAAAGAGGACAAAAACTTCTGATAGAGTTAAAAGGTAGAGAAATTATTCCTTTTATGGCAGATGCTGTCCCTGGATGGTTTCAGGGTATTTTAACTTTATATAATTCCAAAGGCGAACAACTTGTTTTTGCTGATGACTACTTCCATAATCCAGACCCAGTAATTTTTTATGAAGTTAAGGAGGATGGTGAATATATAATTGAGGTAAGGGATGCTATTTACAGAGGAAGAGAGGACTTTGTTTATAGATTATTTATAGGAGAAAAACCATTTATAACTCACATATTTCCTTCAGGTGGAGAAAGATATGAAGAAGCAACTGTAAATATATATGGCTGGAATTTACCAAAAAAAACTATAGAACTTAATACATACCAGCCTGGTATTTATAGTGAAATACTGAATTTTAATGGAGTATATTCAAACCAAATAAATTATATGATAAATGAAATACCAGAAATTATTGAAAAAGAACCAAATGATAATTTAAAAAATGCAAATATGATAATCATTCCACAGATAATAAATGGCATAATTTCAAAAAAAGGGGATGTTGATATCTATAAGTTTAGAGGAAGGAAAGGAAATAAAATTGCAATTGAAGTTTTCAGTAGAAGAATTAATTATCCACTTGATTCTAAAATTACACTTATGGATTCAAATGGAAAAACACTTACCAGTAACGATGATTTTTATGATAAAAGTTTTGACCTTATTACTCACCATGCAGATTCTTATATTATATTTGAACTTCCGAAAGATGATATCTATTATATAAAAATTTTAGATACTCAATTAAATGGTGGTGAAAATTATATCTACAGAATAAGAGTAGAAAAGGCAAATCCTGATTTTAAAATTTTTATAGTTCCATCTTCAATAAATATTCCAATTTCTGGGACCGCTTTATTTTATGTCTATGTTGTAAAAAAAGATGGGTTTGACGAGGAAATTGAAATTACATTAAAAGATGCACCAAGTGGACTTACTTTAAGTGGAAATAAAATTCCAAAAGGTAAAGATAAAATATGCATGACAATTACTGCTGAACCAACTTTTACTTATTTGAATAAACCTGTTCCGATTAAAATTGAAGGGATTGCAAACATTGGAGGCAAAATAATAAAAAGAGAGGCAATACCTGCTGATGAAATGATGCAAGCATTTGCTTATTTTCACCTTGTTCCATCTTGTCAATTACTTACCTTTTTTACTCGTGGAGGCAGATTTTCAAAAGGACAATTAATATCTTTAAATGAGAAAAATATTAAAATTCCATCTGGAGGAACAACAAAGATTGAAGGTAAGATATTAAATTATTCTCCAAATGAAAAGATTACTATTGAGTTAAAAGATCCACCTAATGGTATTTCAATAGAAGATTTTAAAATTGAAAACGATTTAATATCTTTTACAATAAAAGCAAATGAGAAATTAAAAAAAGGAACATCGGATAATCTTATAATTGAAGTTTTCAGTGAACCAAATGAACAATCTTCAACAAAAAAACAGAAAACATCTCTCGGAATTTTGCCTGCAATATCATTTGAAATTATTTAAAAAGAAAGGAAGAAAATGAAAAAAAATAGAATTGAGATTAAAGATGTGCCAGTTAGTGTTAATTTTTCTTTTTTTAAAGGTTATAAAGGAGTAGAAGAGTATCATTTTAGTTTTACGCCTAAAAAGTTTGAAAATTTCAAAACTCAACTTAACTGGATAGACAAAGCATATAAAGAAACATTGACTACACTGAAGATTGAAGAAACTACTTCTGTTTTTAGAAGATTTTTTTGTAGCGATTTATATAATCAAATAGAATATCTAAAAGAAATGGAATTCTCAAGTTCTGAAAATTTATTAAATCCGACATCTATATCATATATTTGCCAGCCACCTATTCAAAATGCAAAAGTCAGTTTATGGGCTTATCATATAAACGATCCTTCTAAAAAGTTGGAGAAAAAAATAAAAGGAAATAATGTAAGTATTATTAGAAAAGATCTCATCCACAATTGGACAACTGGAATTTATTCAACTGTATCAGATTCTGTTTACGAACAAACAAAAAATATTCTTGAAAACTATATAAGATTTTTAAACAATAACAATATGAAGTTAAGTGAAAATGTTATAAGAACCTGGTTTTTTCTACAAAATATTGATGCAGATTATAAAGATTTTGTAATAGCAAGAAGGGAAATTTATGAAAAAAATGGTTTAACAAAAGATACACATTATATTGCAAGCACAGGTGTTGGCGGTTCTTATTATGATACGAAAGCGAAAATTGTTTTAGATGCATATTCAATTTCAAATATAAAAAACGAACAAATAAAATTTCTATCAGCACCTGATTATTTAAGTCCTACTTATATATATGGTGTTACATTTGAAAGAGGAGTTTCTATATCTTATTCAGATAGAAAACACATACTAATTTCAGGAACAGCAAGTATAAATAACAAAGGCGAAATTATGTATGAAGGAGATATAAATTTACAAACTGAAAGGACACTTTTAAATATAGAGGCACTATTGAAAAACGAAGATGCAACTTTAGATGAAATAATGATTTTTATAGTTTATGTTCGCGACCCTGTTGACTATTTTTCTGTTAAAAGGAAAATGAGAAAAAGATTTAAAAATACACCTATAATTTTTGCTACTGCTTCAGTATGTCGGCCTAAATGGCTTGTTGAAATAGAAGGAATTGCAGTTAAGCCTTTTACCTCTGACTGTCCTGATTTCTAATTTTGTTCCATTCTTCTGAATGCAATTACACTTGACAAATTCAAAAAAAGTAATTAAATTAAAAACCTTAAAAAGGAGAAAAAAATGGGATTTGAAATAAAAGATGGACAAAAAATTTTGTTTATAGGGGATAGTATAACAGATTGTGGCAGAAGAGATCAATTTAGATCACTTGGAAATGGATATGTCAAGTTTTTCTATGATATGATGATTACTAATTTCCCTGAAAGAAAGATAGAAATAGTTAATAAAGGAATAAGCGGAAATACAATACTTGACCTTGTCAATAGATGGGAAGATGATGTTATTTATCAGAAATCTGATTTTTTAAGTATTTTAATAGGAATAAACGATATACATAGAGTTCTCAGAAAAGATGAAATGTGGCCAGAATTTACTCCTGAAAATTATAGAAAAAGATATGATTATATTCTAAAAAGGACAACAGAAAAACTTAATTGTAAAATAATCCTTATTGAACCTTTTTATATATCAAAAGATATGACAGATAGTTTTAGAGGAAAAGTTTTAAAAGAAATTGAAGAATATATTGAAATTGTTGCACAAATGAGTAAAAAATATGAAACATACCATATAAAAATGCATAGAATATTTCAAAAATATCTTGAATATTTTGAACCAGAAGTTTTTGCTCCAGAACCGGTTCATCCTAATTCAACAGGACATTTTTTAATTGCAAATGAAATTTTCAAACTCTTTAAAAAATAAATTTTTTAAACAGAATTTAATATCTTTTCTTGCAGTTCTAAAATTTCCTCTGTTTTATTCTCTGGAATATATCTCATTCTTGCAATTTCATCTTTGATAGGACTTTTCAATATTTCTTCAAGAGGTTTTCCTTTTTCTATTTCTTTTGATGATTGATAATAAAATAGAATGATTGTCTTAAGCATCAAATACTGTTTTTTCAAAGTTGTATATGCATCCATCTCATCAAATGCACTCTGATGAAGAAAGTCCTCTCTTATAGAACGAGCAACTTCAAGAATCAATCTATCTGTTGTTGATAATGTTTCCATACCAACAAGACGAACAATTTCAAGTAATTCTGCTTCCTTTTCAAGAATAGAAATTGCTTGACTTCTTATATCCATAAAGTCATCAGAAATATTTTCTTTAACAAATTTTTCAATATTCCTTTCATACAGAGAATAACTTGTAAGCCAGTTTATAGCAGGAAAATGTCTCTGATAAGCAAGGCGATCATCAAGTCCCCAGAAAACTTTTACAACTCTTAAAGTCATTTGAACAACAGGGTCTGTTAAATCACCACCAGGAGGACTTACTGCTCCAATTAGTGAAAGTGAACCAATTCTATCATCTTTACCCAAACAAATGACTTTACCAGCCCTTTCGTAAAATGAAGCAACCCTTGTCCCAAGATATGCAGGATATCCTTCTTCTCCTGGCATTTCTTCCATTCTTCCTGAAATTTCTCTTAATGCTTCAGCCCATCTACTTGTAGAATCAGCCATTAAAGCAACCGAATATCCCATATCTCTAAAATACTCTCCTATTGTAACCCCTGTATAAATACTTGCTTCTCTTGCAGCAACTGGCATATTTGAAGTATTTGCAATTAAACAGGTCCTTTCCATTAAAGGTCTTCCTGATTTTGGGTCTTTCAATTTTGGAAATTCTATTAAGACATCTGCCATCTCATTTCCTCTTTCTCCACATCCAATATAAATAACTATTTCGCTATCTGCCCATTTAGCTATTTGATGCAAAACAACAGTTTTCCCGCTTCCAAAAGGTCCAGGAATACAGGCAGTTCCTCCTTTTAAAATTGGAAATAAAGTATCAATAACTCTTTGTCCTGTTACAAGAGGGGTATCAGGATTCAATCTTTTTTTAAATATTCTTGGATTCCTTACTGGCCATTTTTGCATCAAGTATAAAGGAACTATACCTTTATCTGTTTTTACCTCTCCAATTTCTTCTTCAACTGAAAAAAGACCCTCTTTTATCTTTATAATTTCTCCATTTGCACCATAAGGAACCATAATTCTGTGTTTAATTAAAGGTGTTTCCTCAACTTCTCCAATAATATCTCCACTCTCTACAACATCTCCCTTTTTAACAATTGGTTTAAAATCCCATTTAATACTTCTATCAAGAGATGGAATATCCACACCTCTTATTATAAAATCACCTTGTTTTTCTATTTGTAATAAAGGTCTCTGTATTCCATCAAAAATATTTTTAAGAAGCCCTGGCCCAAGTTCAACCCTTAAAGGTTCTCCAGTTCCAAAAACAGGATCCCCAACCTTAAGTCCTTCTGTTTCTTCATAAACCTGAATTGAAGCAATATCTTCTTCAAGGCGTATAATTTCTCCAATAAGTCTTTCCTCTCCAACCCTAACAACTTCAAACATTCTACTGGTTTTCATACCTTTGGCTTGAACAAGTGGTCCAGAAACTTTGATTATTTTACCAATATCCATTTTACTCTCCCTTCATTCCAGTTGCCTTTTTAATCAACTCATCAATTATTCTAATCCCTTTTCTTTCTCTACTTTTTAAACTTGGTATAACCACCATTTTTTTTGTGTTAATAAATTTCATAAATTTATCTTGGTCAAAAACTTCCTCTGTAATAAAAATACATATTACCTCACTTAAGTCAATCTTTTCAAGTATTAATTCTACATCTTTGACTGAATTAGCAAAAAATGTTTCAATATTAAAGGCAGAAAAAAATTCAATCGTTGTTTTATCACCAATAAAAATTATTTTTCTTTCCATATAGATTAAAATTTTACACTAAATTTAAAATTTCTAAAATTTTTGAAATTGAAAATTTTCTTTTAAAATATTAAAATATAGTTTTAATCTGTTTTGCGCTTAGAGAAATACAAAAATGGTAAAAAAAATATTTTTAGTTTTTTCTATTATTTTTTCCTTTGGTAAAGGCGAAAGAAATCTTATTATTATTTCACCGCATTGGGAAGGGATAAAAATTGAAATTACAAGGGCTTTTTGCGATTGGTATGAAAAAAATTATAAAGAAAAAGTTAAAATTGAATGGATAGACCAAGGAGGAACAAGTGATGATTTAAAATATGTTGAATCACTTTTTAAAAAAAATCCAGAAGGAATAGGAATTGACATATTTTTTGGAGGTGGTTTGAGTCCATATTTAAAACTTAAATCTGAAAATCTTCTTTTAAAATATAAATTACCACAGAATTTATTAAAAAAAATATCTAAATATTGTGCAGGAATCCCAAATTATGATAATGAATTTTATTGGTATGGAGTAGTACTTTCAGGATTTGGCATTCTTTATAATAAAAGAGCTTTAAAATTTTTAAACTTACCAGATGCAAAAACATGGAAAGACCTTGGAAATCCGGTTTATTATTCTTTAATTGGTGCTGCAGACCCAAGACACAGTGGAAGTATGCATATGATGTATGAGATAATTTTACAGACATATGGGTGGGAAGAAGGTTGGAAAACAATATTTTCAATAAGTGGAAATACAAAAAATTTTTCAACAAGTGCTTCTGAAGTAGCAAGAGAAACATCAATCGGTGAAGCAGTTTTATCTTTATGTATTGATTCATATGCTCTTGCCCAGATTGAAGTAAATGGTAAAGAAAATATGGGATTTATTTTACCTGAAAATGAAACAGTTATAAATCCTGATTGTATAGGAATTTTAAAAGGAGCACCAAATATTGAAATAGCAAAGAGATTTGTTGATTTTCTATTTACCTATGAGGGACAGTTATTATGGATTCAAAAAAAAGGGAAAAAAGGAGGTCCAAAGGAATACTCACTTAATAGATTCCCTGTTATGCCTGAAATCTACAATGACCCCCAATTAGAGATAGATATAAATCCCTATAAGATTAAAAATACAATAAAATATGACTTTCAACTCGCAGCAAATAGATGGAATTTAATAGATGATATGATTGGTTGTTTGATAATTGACTGCCATAGTGAATTAAAAAAGGCTTGGTATATACTATCAAAAACAAATAACAGGCGCTTAAAAGAAAAATTTTATGAAATCCCTTTTGATAAAAAAGTTCAAAGATTTTTATGGGAAAACTGGAAAGACCCAATTTTCAGAAATAGATATATAAACGAATGGATAAATTTTTCTTTAAAAAAATACAGAGATATTATTGTAGAAAGTAAGTTTTTAATGTAAATTAAAAAATTATGGATAAAGAAATTTTAACGGTAGAAAATATAGACAAAAGTTACGAGAAAAAATTAGTTTTACAAAATATAAATTTCACTGTGTATGAAAATGATTTCTTTTTTATTCTTGGTCCTTCAGGATGTGGCAAAACTACTCTTTTAAGAATAATTGCTGGATTTGTAGAACCAGATAGAGGAAGGATAATACTCAACAAAAAAGATATAACAAAAACTCCTCCAAATAAAAGGAACATTGGATTTGTTTTTCAAAACTATGCATTATGGCCTCATATGAAAGTTATAGAAAATATTGCTTATGGATTGAAGATAAAAAAATATTCTGAAGAATTTATAAAAAAAAGGGTAAAGGAAATAATAGAAATAGTAAAATTGGAAGGCGTAGAAAATCTTTATCCATCACAGATTTCTGGAGGACAACAACAAAGAGTCGCTCTTGCAAGAGCACTTGTAATAAATCCACAGATTTTACTTCTTGATGAACCACTAAGTAATTTAGATGCAAAATTGAGAGACGAATTGAGAAGGGAGATAAAAAGAATACATAAAGAAACAGGAATAACAATGGTTTATGTAACACACGATCAGAAAGAGGCTATGACTCTTGGAACAACAATAGCGGTTATGAAAGATAAAGAAATAGTCCAGATTGGTTCTCCATATGAAATCTATACAAATCCAATAGATATTTTTGTTGCTTCATTTATTGGAGAAATAAATATTTTGAAGGGCAAAATAGTTAAAAGAGAGGGAGATCTTTTAAAAATTGAGACAGACGAAGGTATTTTCTTTGTGAAATCAAAAAAACAAATTAATTCAGAAAATGTTTCTATATCTTTCAGACCTGAAAGTGCAGTAAGTGAGGAAAAAATAAATGTTATAAAAGGGAAATTACATGACTATGAATTTTATGGAGATATTGTAAAGATAAATATAATAACTCAAAAGGGTAATTTATTCAAAATTGGCGTTTATACCAGAGATTTCAACAAATATAAAAAAGAAGAGAATATTATTTTTTCAATAAGTGAAGATAAAATAATGATTTTTGAACAATGAAAAGAAAAATTTTATTTACATTAATTTTATTATTTTTCCTTTTTTTTCTTGTCTATCCTATTTTCTTTATTCTTTTACAATCTTTCTATCACAATGAAAAATTTACATTTGAAATATTAAAAATAACACTTACAAATTATATTATAAGAAAATCAATTATAAATAGTTTCTTACTCGGTATAATTGTAGTTTTAACAACAAGTTTAATCGGAATTCCACTTGCTTTCATATTTGATAGATTTAGTTTTGAAGGAAAGTCAGTATTAAGAATTTTATTTTTACTACCAATGATTGCAAGTCCATTTGTAGGAAGTATAGGGATAAAACAAATTTTATCAAGATTTGGAAGTTTAAACATCTTACTTATTAAACTTGGTTTATTAAAAAATCCAATATCCTGGATTGGTTCTGGTTTTCTTGGAATAGTAATTCTTCAAACACTTCATTTATACCCGATTATGTTTTTAAATATTTCTGCTTCTTTAAATAATTATGATATATCAACAGAAGAAGCATCTTATAATCTTGGAGCAAATACATTTCAAACATTTTTCAAAATAATTTTTCCATTAATTTTCCCTGGATATTTCGCTGCAAGTTCAATAATATTTATCTGGGCAATAACAGACCTTGGAACTCCCCTTGTTTTTGAATTCAACAATCTTGTTTCTGTAAAGATTTTCTATACACTTAAAGATATAAATACTAATCCTGTTGGTTATGCACTTGTTTTAATAATCCTTTTATTAACTCTTACTCTTTTTATTTTTACAAAAAAATATATTGGGAAAACACCTTATACAACTGGAAGAGTACAGGTTCAAACAAAAGAGAAAAATTTAAAGGGTAAAAAACTATTCTTTCTATATCTTTTTCTCTTTTTTATACTTTTGGTAAGCCTTATTCCTCATTTTTCTTTAATCTTTTATTCTTTTTCAAAAAAATGGTTCTTTTCAATCTTTCCTTCTCAATATACTGGAGAGTATTATAAGGTTGTATTTACTCACAGATTGACAAAAACAGGAATTTTTAACAGTTTAATTTATAGTTCAATAAGCACAGTTATTGATATATTTTTTGGTTTTTTTATTGGTTATATACTCTGCAGATGGAAAATAAAAGGAAAAGGGCTCCTTGATATACTCTCAATGATTCCACTTGTTATTCCTGGCATTGTACTTGCTTTTGGATATGTTACAACTTTTTCAAATACAATTTTAGACCCAAAAAATAATCCTGTTTTCCTTATAATTTTAAGTTATAGTTTAAGGAGAATTCCATACCTTGTAAGAACCACTTATTCCTCATTTTTACAACTTGATCAAGGACTTGAAGAAGCATCTTATTCTCTTGGTTCAAATAATATTATGACTTTCAAAAAGATTATATTTCCTCTTATAAGCCCAGGACTTTTTGCTGGTGCAATTCTTGCTTTTGCTTTTTCTTTAATGGAAGTAAGTTGTAGTTTAATACTTGCAATAAGAGAAAGATTTTATCCTATTTCAAAAGTTATATACATACTTGCTGGGAGAGTAACAGATGGTCCAAATACTGCTTGCAGTTTAGGTGTTTTAGGAATGCTTATAACATTTATATGTCTTTTTATTTCAACAAAAATATTTGCTAAAAAAATTGGAGAATTTTTCAGAATTGGATAAAATTTTATAAATTATGTTTGACAAATTGATTTGAAAAACCGCATCAATTAAAGATTTTAAAATTCATTTAGTCCCCACAATTATCCTTCTTTAATAAAATAGACCTCTTTTACTGGTAAACCTTCTATTCCTCACTACCTTAAAAATACTTGGCAATTTTATCCAAAATAATTTGAACTATATCAAAAATCTCCATCTTAACACCAATCCCTTTTATCTTATGAAATCATCTCTCTGTTTCCCATAACTTCTTATACTCTCTTATTATATTTCTACACTTAAACTGTCATCAGTAGTTATCAATAAATATTTACCTTCATACATCTTTCCCCTTTTTCACTGTATAACTCAACTATTAGCAAATACTTTTGTCCTCACAAAATCTTGGGCAAAAAGTAAAGGTAGAAAATAGATGATTGTGAAACTTTTCTTTTTAAAAGAGTTTTAGAAAAAGTAATTAAATAAGATTACTCTTACTTATCTCTTTTTCCCTTAATTTTATCAAACAGGAGATATCTCAAATAAATAATTTAATAATTGATGAATGGGAAGAAACACAAGAGAGACAAGAATACCAAAAGTTATTGAAAGAAAATATCAAATTATTGATTGAAAATGTTCAATTACATCAAGAGGATAAAAATTGAAGAGGGAAGATTTATTTGCCTAAATTTTTTAACCTATCAGTTAGAATTAACCGAAGACCCACAAAATTATAACTTTTAATAAAAAGAAATATTGCAAACTTTAAAATTAAAAGAAATGAAGGTATAATTTAAGTGATGATAGATTTTGATAACCCGAAATGGAAAGAAAGATTAAAAGGAAAGTCGCCTGAAGAGATTGCAAGGATTGTGGAAGAGTATTACGAAAAAAAATATAAAAGGTTATATCCTGTCTTTCCATGGAAAATTTTAGTTGCTATTATACTTTTTTTTTCTCTGATAATAGTCATTCTCCTTGTTTTTATGAATTATTTAAAAAGGGCTCTTTTCTAAATTTCATAGAGAAGTTGTTTTATGTAATCTAAGTCCTGTTTTGCAAAATATTCCCTATCCCCTTGCCTTGGAGCCTCAATGCATATAAAACCAGTATAATTTTTATCCCTGAGTATTTTTAGAAATTCTCTGTAATTTATTATACCATCTGAAAGTGAGCATCCTATGTAGTTTTTATATTCAATTCCATCAATTTTAAAAAGGTTTTTTAAGTGGACATAATATAACTTCTCTCCGCATCTTTCTACTGCTTCTTTAATTGAAGGAGGATTTTTAAAACAGATTATATTTGCATAATCAAGATTTATACCAACATTTTTCTTATCAATTAAATCAACAAGTTTTCTTGAACTTTCAATAGTATCATGAAGAAAACACATATGTGTTTCAAAAGCAAAATAAAAATTAAGTTGCTCTGCTAAATCACCAAGTATTTTAAACCCTTCTATTGCCCAGTGCCAGTGTTTTTCATTAGCAAAAAATGAGCCATGTCTATCAAATTCAAAATATGAATAAGATGGATTAACAAGAACTCCTGTCATTATATTACAAACGGTCAATTTAAAGTATTTTGATGCTTTTTTATAAAAATTTATTGCTTCATCTAATTCCTTTTTTCTTACATCTGGATTTTCATCCATTAAATTTGGTCCTGGACCTCCAAATAATACATATTTGAGTTTTGATTTTTCTTGTTGTCTTGCAAGTTTTTCAAGATATTCTTCATCTTTCATATCCTTAATTTTTCTTCTAAATTCAACACCATCAAAACCAAATCTTACTGCTTTTTCACATATCTCTTCAATTGTCTGCCCCTGCTCCATATAATTCACATGCATGATAACCTGATTTTCCATTTTACACCCTCCTTTAGGTTATGATATATAACGGCTCCAGCATAAAAGAAGTTTTTGCGAAGCAAAAATTTTGGTGAGTGCCATAAGGCACGAACTTTTTATGTTGGGTTATCGGAAGTTGCACATCAGCATGTTTCATATTTATTTTCCCCTTAATGTTTTTATACTCTTTTTGATTTGTTCAGCCTGAGATTCAATAATGGAAATTAGTTCATCAGGAGTTCTCTTATCTTCTTTTTCTTTTCGGTTAGGATTTACTGCTTTAAGGTCATAATTTTTTGCTTCAATCTCTTTTCTCTTAACACGCCATGAGCGTTCACTTGCCCCTCTCTCTGGCAGCAATCTGAAAAATTCATCAAAGTGTTGTATTGTAAGAGGTTGTTTTTTTGTTATGTTTAGGTCTGATAGGTCATAATACCAAATTTCTTCTGTCGATTTTCCTTTGGTAAAGAATAAGAGATTTGTTTTACTGGCGGCACCTGCATTTACAAAAACCTTTGGCGGTAAGCTCACAATACACCACAAATTGCATTCATTTAAAAGTTTTCGTTTTGTCTGGACAAAAGCATTTTCATTTGTTCTAAACAAAACACCCTCATCCATCACTATTCCACATCTTCCGCCTCGTTTTAAGCTGTCTATTACATGCTGAAGAAAAAGAACCTGAGTCGAGCTCGTTTTATAAAAGAATTGTGTCTGAGCGTCTTTGCCTTCTTTACCACCAAAGGGAGGATTTGTAAGAATTACATCAAACTGTGGTGGTGCTCCTGAAAATAGTCCACCATAAACCTCTAATCCAGTCAATGTATTTCCATGCCATATATGTGGTTCATCTATTCCTTGAAGAACGAGATTTGCCAGAGCAATAGGATAAACAAGATTTTCTTTTTCTCTGCCATAAAAAGTTCTGGTTTTAAGAGTTTTCATATCCGTAGCAGTTTTTACTTTTCCTTTCATATGTTGATATGCTTGCGCTAAAAAGCCACCTGTTCCACAACAAGGGTCGTAAACAGTTTCTCCAATTTCAGGGTTAATTACCTTCACCATTACACGAATAACCTCCCTTGGTGTGAAGAATTGACCGCCATCATTATTCTTTTCGCCCATTTTTTGTAATAGTCCTTCGTACACTTGAGAAATCGGAAACATATGCGTTTCATCAACGCGTTCAACAGAAAGTGCGTCAATCTTATCAAGAATATCAAGGAGATTTCGCTCAGTATCTATGTATGTTCTCTCGGTAGAGGAGAAAACTTCGCTTATAACCTTCTGGCGTGAGGTTGCCCCGGGCTTGTTTTTTAGATTTCGTAGATAAGGGATAAGTTCGCCATTGACGAATGACATAAATGCACCAAGTGTGCCTTGTTGTAGTTCTATTCTCTTTTTGCCATTAGGAGATGCCCAATCTTGCCATCGGTACGGATACTCAAGAGAAGGTCTGAATGGGACACTGAGAGCTTTTGCCGCCTCCTCTTCTTTTTGTTCTCTTTCATCAAGTATGCGTAAGAAAAGCATCCAGGTAAGTTCAGGAACATACTGTAAAGCACCTGTCCTCCCTGAACGTCGCATAATATCGCAGATGGATTTGATATAAGCGTTCAAGGATTGTGGTGTGGTAATTTTGCGATTATTGTTTTTCATTTTAATTCCTCCTCGGGAAACAATGTCTTAATAAATAGTTTTGCCTCTTCCACGTCCTTTTCTAAAATCTTAGAAGTAAGACCTAAATCGTCGAAGGGTGGGTATCTTTCTGCCAAATAGTAGCCAGACACTCGCTCACAAAGTTCATAATAAGAACTAAGTTCTGGTTTATATTTTAGTGCTTCGTCCAGCAGAGCATCCAGTTCATTAATCTTTTTGAGTTCCCAGCCATGTTTTATTAAAAATCCTTTTAAATACTTTTCCAAAGATTGCTGAAGAAAAAATTCTGCTACAGGTAAGTCATTCTCTTTAAGATTTTTCTTCGCTCTGACAAAATCTGCTTTTGTAACTCTCAACCAGTCCTTAATATTTGTAGAATTTTTACTTTTTTTCATAATGCAACCCCCTTTTCCATAATAGTTGTAATGAAAGCGTCTCTATCTTTTACCTTTTTTTCAATCTCTTCCGATGTAAAAACTATTATTGAAACAGGCAATCCATTTCGCAAATCCCTGATAAGTTTTTTTGCTGTTGCCATTTTTTCATATATAGGAGCATCTGTTTGAGCGATAACGAATAAATCTGTATCGCTATCTTCTGTTTCTTCGCCTCTTGCATAAGAACCATAAAGGATAACTTTTTGAGCTCCATATTCTTTTTTTAGCCTCTTCGCAATCTCTTTTAGTTTTTTCTGTAATTCTTTATTCATAACTCACCTCTAAATGCTTTTCTTAAATATGCCTGTGGTAACGCATTGATTGCCTCAAGTTGTTTTTCAATAGATGTGCATAGATTCTCAACCTCTGCCATTTTTTCTTTTAGATAATTGACGATACGGTGCTGGGTGGAAAGAAGTGGGAGAGGGATCATAAATTCTGCAATTTCATCTTTGGAAATGAATGTAAAAGTAGTCTTTCCACCCAGCTGTTTTATATCATTTTTCTTATGGATAAGGTAATAAGCCACAAATTCAGAAATAACTACTTTATCCTTAAGAATAAAAGAATTAAACTGCTGATTTGTGGTAAGCGAAACTTCGTTTATTGCAACCTTTCCAACACTTGCTGTGCAGGAAAGTAGAACCGAATTTGGTGGGACTATTTTAGCATTGCTATTTTTTGAACCTTCTTCTGTTATTTTCTCTTTTGTTTCTCTCACATAATTTAATTTGTCTTCTTCCAATTCACTTGGAGAAAGCCAAAATATGTTCCCATTCCAATATTCTGAACGACCTCTACTTGGAGTCCCGCCCCCTATAATCTTTTCGCACACCTCACCCAACTTCTTTCTCTCCCACTTCTTTGCCTCTTCGCTTTCAAAGACCTCTCTGAGGTATGCGGAAGGGAGGGCTTTTGCTGCGAAAAGTTGTTTTTCGCATGCAGTTCTTGCTTTCTCAATCTCTGCCATAATCTCGGTGAGTTTTGTGGCGATACGGCGCTGCTCGGGAAGGGGAGG
>JAMWCJ010000074.1 GCA_023818645.1 Candidatus Omnitrophota bacterium
TTTAAAATTATATCTTTCAAACCTGTGATCATCTTATTATATTCTTCTATTTCTTCATCTTTTAATGGTCTGTTATATATGAAAATTTCGTCAATAATAATTTCTTCACCCCATGCAAAACCAAATGATAATGTTTTAATTAAATCATTTTCTGTTAAAGGCCTTGACAATGTCCATTTACCGAATTTTTTACCATTATGGTATAAAGATATTTCAATTCCATTTGTTATAACTAAAAAAGTGTTATTCCATTTTTTACTTTTCAAATTCAAGGTATTCATTATGTCATAATGATAAATCCCATTTATATTTTCAAGTCCACCACCAAAATAATAAACCTGAAGAACTCCTGCTGGTTTTTTTAAGGCACACCACGGGTCTCCACCACCACCCCTAACAAAACAGGAAATAAATCCCTTTCCATTAAAACACAGTATTTCAAAAGAACCCCCTTCTTTATGATCTTCCTTTAATGCCCACCAAACAGATATAGAGATTGGGTTATGAGGGGAAATTAAATCCGACTTTAATATAACTCCATCTTTCCAGTTTGCCTTTGATAAATATGCTTTACCTATGAAACCTTCGGGAATAATATTGTTTTTGTTAAATTTTTCACCTATTTTCCATTTATTAATTTCTCCTTTACCATCTTCCTTTTCAAAACCATTATAGTAAACAATATTTGCTTTTAGATATTCTGGAACCAATAAATTTTCTGAAGACAAACTTAAAACTAGTAAAAGGATGAAGATTAAAAAATGATTCAATTTCATTTTTCCACCCCTTTTTATTGAGCAACAATTTCGAAAACTTTTAAATCATGTTTCTTAATAAATATTTCAAAGGTATTATTTTCAACCGGAACAATTTCTCCATTATCAACATCAACAACTTTAAAATTTTTAAAACCAAGGATTTCAGGAGTTATATATATTTTTTCAGTAACATCCTTATCACAGAATGATACAACAGCATATAGGGCTTTCTTTTTTGGAATTGAATAAACTATACCTGGTAAATCTAAATTTTTAGTATAAACGGGTTGTTTTTTCTCATCCCAGTATCTATAAGCGACCATATTTTCATTTTTTGCCATTTCAAGGAAAGGAACTCTATATTTATCCCAGATTTCCTTAAGAGGTTTTACCCATGTAGAAACAGGACCAAGTAAATCATGAATAAGTGTTACCCCAATGAAAGTTTTCTGTGTCCAAGGATCTAAAGCAAGAGCACCATGGTCTCCAAGTAATACTGGCCATAATCCAGCAAGTTCTCCTGTCGAAACAAGTTGTATATATTCTCTTGGAAATCTTGTCTGGACATCTCCTTGGCTATATTTCCATTCCCAATCATATTGAACAGTAGCAAATGAATATAAAGGCAAAATCTGAGTGCTTGTCATATGGACCATAACAATTGGTTCCATTCCAAGTTCATTCATCATTACAAAAGTCCTTTTTACAAGTTCTCTCAATCCCCATAAACCTGTTGATGGCATAATAGTTCCATCCTGTTTTTTATATGCCGAAGTCATCATTGTATTGTAAGAAGGTATAAAGAAGTAATTGTCCCAGTAAACCCCTTTATTTCCTGCTATTTCAAAAGATTTTTTATACCAGTACAAAGCATGGTCTATATAAGACTCAGTTGGAACAATTTTTATCTCCCATATACCCTTTGAACTTCTGTAAGAATTATAATCGTTTAAACACCACTCATCCATAAAAGTTTGAAATTCTTCTGCAGCAGCATATGACCCTCTATTATAATAAAATACTATTTTTGTTCCATATCTTGCTCTTAAATTATATTTTACATGTCTTACAAAACTTTCAACCTTATTTTTACCATATGGTTCAAAATATTTTTTTCCATGTTCAATAACTTTATTTATTTCTTCATCTGAAAGGTGTCTTGTATTTCCTTTTTTCAGCATTTCCCATAAGTACATATCTTTTCCAGCAGGATAGACACTTCCACAATCACCAAGAGCAAACCAATTTATATCTGTTCCAAGTAAAGAAAAATTTTCAGTAAACCATCTGTGCCTCCAGCCTGAAAGGTAAGGTTTAACAGGTGCTGCAAGAATACCAAAAGTAATTGTTTGTGCCTGTTCTATTTTAATTGGTTTATTAATAAAATTAATCTGAAGTTTAACAACCCCTTTGGTTTTTAAAATCTGCATATTTGGTTTTTCAGTGTCCCAACTCCATCCTTTATCATTTTCTGCAAACCAGGATATTCCTCTTTTTGGAGTTCCTATGAAAATGTATGTGCAGAAATTTTTTGGAAATGAAGAAGGAACAATTTTGGTTGAATCCCATACAATTCCTTCTCCTTCAGGAACATAACCAGTATAAATAGGATACCTTATTCCATCAGCCATAGCATGGACCATTTTCCCTACTTCTTCCTTTATCGGTATTTCAAGAATTAATGATTCTATTTGTATGTTTGAAGGAAACAGAGTTAAATCAATTCTCAAAGTTCCATCGTAATCAAGTGTTCCTTTTGATAAAAAAGATTGTTTGCCTATATTGAATTTGCTCTCAAATATTACTCTGTCTTCAGAAACTTCTTTATATTTCATCTCTCCTTTTTCTGGTTTATATTCCTGTCCGTCTATCTTACAGATATACTTCATTTCATCAAAAAGTATCTGTTTTTTATTATCCCTTTCCTGATTTTCTGTAATTATTGATTTTAAAAGACCAAAACTGTTTACTTCATATTCTTTCAATACTGTATATAATTTATTTCCTATCTTTTTTATTGGAGTAAAAGGCGGATATACTTTCCTTGATTTACCAAGATTATTCCTTTCCCATTCAAAAACTTTCCTCTCAAATTTCTTTATTATTTCACCTGAAGGCACATCCTTTCCAATAACATAAGCAACAATTTCATAATTACCTGATAAAGGTGGTAATTCTATTGTTTTTTCACATTTCCCCTTTTCAAACTCTAATAAATTAAAATTGAATTCCTTTATAATTTCTCTACTATCTTCCTTCCTTATTTTAAAATCCATCTTTTCAAATTTAGCATTTGTAGGAATTCTTGATATATCTGCAAGTATTTTAATTTTATTTAAATATGGATAATAAGCAAATACAAAATCAACAGGTGGTAATTCTACTTTTTTAGTTTGCCATTTTTCCTTTGCTTCTTTCCAGTTATCCCACTTATATTTTCTTGAAAAATATATCTCCTTTCCATCCTTTGAAAAAGATTTTGTTTCAAGTTCAAATTTATTTGTTACATAATCTTTAACACTTATTTTCATTTCATTTTTTTCACCGGGATTTAAAACAACTTCTCTCTTTTCTACTATTTCAGGCATAATATCTCTTTTAAGTAAAATATTTGCATTAAATTCAATCTTTTTATTTGTTGGATTATAAAACTCAACAATATATTCAATGTCTCCAAATAAAGGATCCTTCAAATGTTTTTGTCTTGTTATCAATCCATCATCTTTTGAAAATTTAAAGAAAATCTTATTCCCTGCAGTAAAAGCATAACTTTCATTTCCAATAGATGCCCAAGCCCATGGTTGCTTAAAGTCTCTGCAGATATTTATTTGCCACAATCCATTGGTTATTTCTCTATCTTTTACAAGATTTTTAATCGGAATTTCAATCTCACAATGCCACCATTTATTATGAAAACCATTGACTATTTTATAGTTTCCTTTCCATCCATAAAATTGCTCTGATTTTACATTTCCTCTTGGATGTGTTAAATAATAAGCATATCCTAAAGAATTTGATAACATCTGGAAGGTAACACCATCATCTTTTTCAGCATAGGGGTCTATCCAAACCTCAATAGCATCATCAAAAACAATTTTCTCTGTTTCCTGATTAATATTTTTTAATATTTCTCCTTCGTTTGGAAGTTCGGACATTATTCCAATATAAATATTCTCTTCATTCGCTCCTATATATCCAATAATTCTCTTTGGTTCAAGTTTCCCTCCATGTGAAAATCCATCAAATCTTACACTTTCTTCCCATTCTTTTTCATCAATAAATCCATCAATTTTAGGAGTTTTTTTCATTAAAGGAATATAATAAAAGTCCTGTGAATATAAATAGAAGCAAAACAGACCCACTAAATAAAAAACTTTTTTCATCTTTCACTCCTTTTTTATTCAATTATTAAAATTCTGAAATCATGACCTTTTATAAATATCTTTCCAGGAGCAGTTTCTCCAAATTTATATCCTTTTTCCTTTGAATAGGAAAGCGGTACATCAAATCCTGTTTCTAAATCCCATATTCTTGAAACCTCAAAACCTAATTTTTTACTATCTATCTCAAAATTTTCTATCCAAGTATCATTTTTGTTTTCATTTAATAAAATAATGACTGCTTTTTTCCTCTTTGATAAATAATTGCTTTCCCAAGGTTGTAGTTGTTTATATAAATAAATTGATGCATAAACTTTCTCTGTTGAAAATTTCACTATATCCTGTCTCCAGTAAGGAATAAATATAGGCTCTCCTGAAAAAAATGAAATTTCTTGTTCAAGAATTTTTAAAATTTTCTCTTTTAATTGATAAAAATATGGATTCCATGAAGGTATGCTTCTTTCTCCAATATCATGAAGTAAGCAGAGGCCAAGAACAATTCTGATTGCTTTTAAACTACGAGGATTTGAATTCAGTTGAGAAATTATACCCTGTTTTGTTTTTATTAAAGCCCTAAATACATCAACAGAACCTAATGTTTCAATTAAATCATCAGAAGGAGAATAAAAACTATTTTCAATATGCCAGCCAATTTGAGTAAAAGAATAAATAGGATGCATATTAGATAGATATAAAGGAGGTCTACCTACTTGCCAACCCATTATATTTAGACGCTTTGTAAGTTCTCTAAAAGTAAATAAATTACTTTTTCCTTGAATTTTTCCATCTTCTCTTAAATATCCTTTACCAAGAATAAGCCAGGATTCGGGTTCGCCTATTCCTCCAAATATAGTGGATGAATTATCCCACCAGGTTCCATTTATAAAACATTTTTCAACTAAATTTTTATGATACCAGAGATAATAATCAATATAACTTTCTGTAAAATTTACTCCTGTACTATCTAACTGTTCATCTGTTTCCCATATAATTCCACCGTCTGATTGCATATTTCTAAACTCATATTGTGGTCTTGGTTTGTAATTTGTAATTCCTAACCATTCTCCACTAAATGTCTTAAATTCTTTCGAAACACCTGTCATTTCTGTACTCCCATAGACAACAAATGGTTTCTGATATAATAAAAATGTCCTTACTCCATGAGACCTTTCAGGCACTTTTTTTAATCCAAGCCAGACATCTCTTAAATTTTTATAATCCTCTTCACTATACAATTCAAATCCATCAACACTTGCTCCATAATATCTATATCCTCTTGTATCATGAACATACCAAGGTTCAGGATATCCCCAAGCAATTTTCCTCCAATTTTTAGGCAATGGTTTTACAGGAGTTGCAATTAAAGCAAATTTTATTTCTCTTTCTTTTTCTAAATTATATGGTTTGTTAAATAATCTAAATCTTATATATGGAATGCCATTTTTTCTTTCTGCTGTTATTGCAGAAACATTATCATCTAAAACCCAACCTTCATCACTTTCTCCTATATACCATAAACCATAATCACCTGTTCCTATAAAAACCGCTGGAACCCATGTTCCTAAAAGTTTTGATGCTGGATTTAAGTTTTTTGATTCAAAAACAATTCCTTCTCCTTCTGGAAATTTACCAAAATACCCATTTTCTATACAGTCACCTCTTTGCATGACAAGTGTATCTGCGGATGGAACTTCCCATAACATATCAAAAGAATCTATTTTTATTTTATTTTCTGGTTTGATTTTTAAATTTACTAAATACCAACCATCATATTCAAAATTTGCATCTGTCTCTATTAAAATACTTCCAATGTTTGATTTCCCTTTTAGATTAATTTTTGTTGGACTTATATAATTTAGTTCTATACCTTTTCCTTCAAGTGTGTACTCTTTCCCTTCTGATCTCATTAAAATTGTTATTGGTCTACCAAGAATATTTTTTCCACCAACATTTATTTTTTCAGGTAATCCTGTCTTCCCTATAATATATTCTCTATTCCATACTTTTAATACATTTTCTTTTACTTCTATTGGTTCATATGGTGGAATTACCATATCTTCTTTACCAATATTATTTTTCTCCCATGGCCATTTTTCTCTTACAAACTCCTCTTTTCTTTCTGATACTTTCTTTTTCCCATTGTATAACCCAAGTAAACAAATATATTCTCCTTCTTTTAAATCAATATCAAATAATATTGTCCCTCTTAATTCCTTTATTTCTCCATTTACTTCCTTTACCACTTGCCCTTTTTTTGTTTTTATTGTTATGGCGAAATTGTCTGCTTTTTTTATCTCTTCACTAACTCCAAACATATCAAGGTCTATCCATGCCTGAAATTTCTTTAAATATGGATAATGTGCAAACTTAAATTCATATTCTCCAAATGTTTCTCTTTTCTCCTGCCATGGCTTTATAAATTGTGTCCAGTATCTATCAGTCATCTTTATTACAGGTATTTTTGCAGAATATATTATTTTTTCTTCCCCATCTTCTGTTTTTTCTCTTGTAGTTACTTTAATTTCAAACCAGTTCTGTTGGTATTTACCTTCTTTTTTCTCTTCTGATAACTGTATATTTTCTTCTTTAAATTTAAATACCTCTGATATCCCTTTCTTTAAACTTCTTTCTTCTTCTTTTTTATATATCTCTTTCCCTTCTGCATTCTTTATTATTATTGAAACTTTTATCTCTTCTTCCTTTTTTCCTATCAGTTTTATCTCTGTATCAAGTTTTCCATTTACTATATCTCCTATTTTTCTGAAATGAACTGATGGTGCATCTTTTTCAAATACTACTTCTGGAAAAACATTCCATCCCATCCAACTACTTCCAACCCAACCAGCAAAATAGAGCCCACCACAAAAATCAGTCCTTACAAGTTGTATTACCCAATTTTTCCCTTCAGGTGTTTTCTTCTGTCCCATTGTCTTAAAAGGTATTCTCATTTCCATCTGCCAAAAAGTTTTACCTACATTACATTTTACTTCTGCTCCTGATGTCCAAGCATCTTCTGTTCCAGGGGTTCCATTATAAAACCACTGGTCTGAATAATAACCTCTTGGATTTACCATTATTTTATAAAATCCATATCCAGGAATTACTGCTTCTTTCCTACCATAAGGTGATATCTGTATTTCAGTATGGTCTTCAAATAAAATTAAATATCCTTCATCATTTTTCTTTACATTTGCTTTTAAGGCGGTCCCTTCTGGATGTGGTGAGTTCATACCAATATATAAATAATAATCATCATAACCTAAATACCAAATCACTTGTTGAATTTCAGGAACTATTGTAGGAGGTTGACCGGGTGCTCCTTCTGCTGCCCAAGTACATACACCTGTAAAACTTGTTCCTTGTTTCCATTCTTCCTCTTTTATTACCCCATCTATCTCAGGAACTTTTTCAAATTTAGGGACCCTTAATAATACTGGTTGAGAAAAAACTGAATTTACAAAAAGAAAAATACATAAAAACTTTATTAAAACCTTAAGTTCTTTCATACTACCCTTTTTTTAATTTATTTTTATTATTTTTACCCCATAAGGAGAAGAAAATTTTATATTTTTTGTTAATTTTTCACCTGTTTCTATATCTATAATTTCTCCTTTTGTTTTAAATCCTATATTTTTTTCATTCAGTTTTATTTCAATTTCTTCATCTTTTTCAGACCAACTTGCAAATACAAAAAGTATTTCTCTCTTTTCTTTATCAATCA
>JAMWCJ010000075.1 GCA_023818645.1 Candidatus Omnitrophota bacterium
AAGAATGTAAAGATTATTCTAAATGATAATAAAATGTCAATATCTCCTACAAAAGGTGCTCTCTCTTACTATCTAACGAAATTTATAAGTTCTCCTCTTATTAACAAACCAAGAGAAGAATTCATAGAAATTTTAAAAAAAATTCCTTCTATTGGAAAAGATATTTTAAATTTAACTAAAGAACTTGAAAAGAAAACAAAATTTTTAATTGTACCAGGAGTATTTTTTGAAAAACTTGGAATAAGGTATTTTGGCCCTATTGATGGTAATGACCTTTCTCAATTGATTGAAATTCTTGAAAATATAAAGGAAATCAATGAGCCATTAGTTTTGCATGTAATAACAAAAAAAGGTAAAGGTTATAGTTTCGCTGAAGCACATCCTGAAAAGTTTCATTCAATAGGACCTTTTGATATTAAAACAGGAAAGGAGGTAACAAGTCAAAAAACCAATTCAAAATTTGTTGGACAATTACTTTTAGAAATTGCAAAAGAAAAAAAATTTTTTGTAATAACAGCAGCAATGGAAAAAGGA
The DNA here is from genome assembly GCA_023818645.1 of Candidatus Omnitrophota bacterium. Classification (GTDB taxonomy): domain Bacteria; phylum Ratteibacteria; class UBA8468; order B48-G9; family JAFGKM01; genus JAMWDI01. The sequence goes on from JAMWCJ010000075.1 coordinate 535, forward strand.
CTTGGACTTGAAGATTTTTCTAAAAATTATCCAGATAGATTTTTTGATGTAGGGATTGCTGAAAGTAATGCAATAATTGTTGCTTCAGGAGTTGCAAAATCAGGCATACCTGTTTTTGTTGCTATTTATAGTACTTTTCTACAAAGAACTTATGACCAGATTTTTCATGATATTTGTTTACAAAATTTACCTGTTATTTTTCTTATTGATAGAGCTGGAATAGTAGGGGAAGATGGCCCAACACATCATGGAATTTTTGATATTTCTTTTTTGAGAACAATTCCAAATCTTAAAATCTATGCTCCTTACAGTATGGAAATTTTAAAACAAACGATTGAAAATTCAATTAATGAAAAAATTCCAATTTTCATTAGATATCCTAAAGATATTTTACCTGAAAAGATGGATGAACAAATAGAAGAAAGTAATGCAGTTATTTTAGGTGTTGGAAGTATGTCTTTAAATTCGTTCATTGCATTTCAAAAACTTAAGCAGGAAAAAATTAGTTTAAGTTTTATCCCAGTAAATCAGATTAAGCCGATTGAAGAGGATTTAATGAAAAAAATTGAAAGATTTGATAAAATTATAACTGTAGAAGAGAATATTAGATCTTGTGGTTTTGGTTCTTATCTGCTTGAAATTTTTTCAGATAAAGGTATAAAAAAGGAATTTTTAAGAGTAGGACTTCCTGAAGTTTTTATAGAGCATGGAGATAGAAATTTACTTTTAAATAAGTATGGTCTTTCAGATGAAAAAATTTATGAAAAAGTTAAGGAGTTTTTAAATGTTTGAAAGGGTTTTCATACTTGAAAATAAAAAAATCCCAGGAGTAGAAAAAGAGAAACAAAAACTTGAAGAATTGTTAAAAAGTTGTGGAAAAATTGTTGAAAAAGAATTAAAAAATCCTGACTTAATTTTAACGATGGGTGGAGATGGAACAATTTTAAAGGCAATTGGACTTTTAAGAAATGAAAAAACAGTAATTTATGGGATTAATTATGGGAAAGTTGGTTTTTTAACAAATTCTTCTGAAAATATTGAATTTAAAATTAGAAAAATTTTAGATGGAAATTTTGAAATTTCTGAAAGGATGCTTCTTGATTTTAAAGTAAAGAAAAATCATAAAACAATTTATAAAGGTAAAGTTTTGAATGACATTTTAATTATTAGAAAAGGGATAAGAATAATTGAAATATATGTTTATGTGAATGAGAATGAAATATTGAATTTTAGAGGTGATGGGATAATAATTTCTACTCCAACAGGTTCAACAGCACATTCTCTTTCAGCAGGAGGTCCTATAATTTTTTCAGATATGGAATGTATTTTGCTCACTCCTTTTTGTCCATATTTATTAAATATAAGGCATTTGGTTATTCCATCTGATAAAAAGATTAAGATAAAAATTTCACCAGAAGGTAAAATAATTGAAGATGGTCAGAGGGACTTTGAAATAAAGAAAGACCAAGAGATAGAGATTGAAAGGAGTGAGTTTAAAGTAAAACTAATAATAGAAGAGGGTTTTTTTGAAAAGTTAAAAACAAAATTTAATTTTGGGAAATGAGATATATAGTAAAAGTAAATAAAGAAAGATGTAAAAGTTGTTTTTTATGTATAGAGTATTGTCCTTCTAAGGTTTTCAATGTATCAAAAAATTTTAATAAAATGGGATATCATTATGTTGAAGTTATAAATGGAAAAGATTGTATTGGATGTAAAAGATGTGTTATTATATGTCCAGATGTTGCAATTGAAATTTATAAATATTCAAAAAAGGAGGATGAAATGAAATTGAAGATTGGAGTTATTCCTGATTGTTTTAGATTGCCTATAAAAGAAGGTATTAAAAAAGCAGCAGAATTAGGTCTTGACGGTATCCAACCATATGCAACTTATGGAGATCTTGACCCAAAAAACTTAACAAAAACAGGTAGACAGGATTTGAAAAACTTTGTTGAAAAACTTGGGCTTCAAATAAGTGCTCTTGTTGGCGACTTTGGAGGACATGGATTTAGTGACCTAAAAATGATTGAATGGAGAATTGAAAGGACAAAAGAAGTCATTGACCTTGCTTTTGATCTTGGAGTTAAAGTTGTAACAACTCATATTGGTGTTGTTCCCGAAGATGAAAATAATATTTCCTGGAAGACGATGGAAGAATCTTTACCAGAAGTTGGAACTTATGCATATAATAAAGGGATAGTACTTGCTACTGAAACAGGTCCAGAACCAGCAGAATTGTTAAAAAAATTGCTTGATAAAATAAATAATCCAGGACTTAAAGTAAACTATGATCCTGCAAATCTTGTGATGGTTGCTGGAGATGACCCAGTGAAGGGAGTTTATACTCTTAAAGATTATATTGTTCATACACATGCAAAAGATGGAATTAAACTTCCTGATGAAAATGGAAAGAAAAGATGGAAAGAATTGCCATTAGGAGAAGGTGGTGTTAACTGGCCAGAATATTTAAAAGCAATGAAAGAAATTGGATATAATGGATTTTTTACAATTGAAAGAGAGGTTGGGGAAAGACCAGAAGTTGATATAATTCATGCAAGGGATTTTTTAAGAAAATTAGAAAGGGAAATCTGGAATAAGTAAATTTTATTTTCTGTTGGATAAATTATAAAGTTGGTAAGGATTGTTGAAAAAAAGGTCTTTAATAACTTTCTTGCTCTCCTCAAATTTTATTTTCCTCTCTTTTATTTTTTTCTCAAGGACAGTTATAATGTCCTCTTTTGCCATAAATAAATGTCCATAAACTTTTTCCACAGGCAATTGATAATCTCCCCCAAAACCAATAATTTTATTAATTGGAATCAAGTCAAGACATTCATCAATTGCATCAATTGCAAATTTCTGAGAGATTATATGTGTCCATGCAAAATTTAAATATACATTTGAAAATTCTTTTCCTAAATTAAGTGCTTCTCTAACATATGGAAATCCACAATGATAAATATCAAATTTTACTTCTGGATGTCTTTGCAAAACTGGTATAAAATTTTCAGGAGAGAGTCTTCTAAAATCACCCCAATAACCTGTATGAACAGCAATAACCAAACCTTGCTTTCCTGCAAATTTAATAAGTTCATCAGATACAAAATCAAAAATTGGATTTGTTCCAATAATTGAAGGAGGTATTATATTCCCCTTTGCTTTTTCTGCTTTCCTTTTTATAATTCTATTAAATAAATCTTTTGCTTTTTTTCTATCAGGTAATCCAAAAGGCAAGGACCTTGTTTTAAATCCAACTGCTCCTTCTTCTTTTGATTTCAAAATATATTTTTTATATTCTTCAATAAGGTCATCTATTGTTTTAATTTTAATATTTTCATCATATGGTGATTTTGTTAAATTTTCAAATGTGTTCATCTCTCCGCTTTTGTTTAAAGGCATAAGAGGAACTAAAATTTCTGATTCTGTTTTTGTTGTTCCACATTGAGTTAATGCAAACTTTATTTTACATGTATCTCTCAAAACTTTTTTATATATACCCTTTTTATTGAATTCTTTAATCTTCTCTGAAATTTCAATATAATTTTTTTCATTTATGTCATCAAAACCATAAAATTTTTTCAAAGATATCAAAACTGCTCTTGAATAAGAAGTATAACGAATTTTTTCCCAGTATGAAGAAAAGATTTTCCATCTTTTTTCTATGGGGATTTCATAATTGAAAAGAGTTTTATATTGTTCTTCTGACATTCCTGCTCTAAGAAGGTCTCCTTTTGTATAGTGTGAAAATAGTATAAATATGTCAACTTCTTTTTCTACTCTTACTCTTTCAGGAGGCAAATGTTCGTGAGCATCAATAATTTCTATATTATCAACAAACTCCATCAATTTTTCCTTTATTTTCATTTTTTCTCCTTTTTAAAATATAAAACTATCTATCACTTCAGAGATTAAAAGTAGATTTTTCTGCCATCTTTCTTTTGGGATATCTTCTGTTACACCAATTATTAATCTATAATCATTTTTCGCAATTTCAATATATTTTCTAACTGTTTCTTTAATTTTTTCTTCTGATGCAAGATGTAAAGAAGAAGGAAAATTTATCCACAAAATTTTGTCTTTCCATAAATTATATGCATCTTGAAATTCCATATCAGTATCTGGAGAAGGAGAAAATGCTTCAACATAATCAATAGGTGCTTTTGCAATTAAATCAGCCCAGACTCTATTATTCCCATCAAGATGTGGACCAAAAACTTTCCCTTTTTTATGTAAAACATCACTTGCTTCATAATATAAAGGTATTACATATTTTTCAAACCTTTCTCTACCCATAACATTTCCTGTTTCATTTCCTCCAAAGTTAAAAGAAAAACATGGAGAATTAGCACAAATTCTATAAATATCTCTTAATTTTTCAGCCATTACTTTATATAAATTTTCAATCTCATCCCTTCTTTCTGCCCATTCTTCTGCAAATTTTTCAATTCCCATAAAATCAACCATTATCTGATGTAAAGGTGTTGATGAAATACTCCCTCTTATAAAAATATCAGAACCACATTCTTTTTCTACTTTTAAAAATCTTTCATAATCTGGGATATGATTTGCGTCTTTAATCATAAATAATATTTTCTTATAGTCATCGGGAGTTTTAAATAGATGTGTAATTTTCCATGTTGTAAAATCTTCTGTTTGGTCTGTTTTCCTATATGTTGTTTCAAGTTCACCAAAGGGCGTATAAATTATTGATTTTGTATATGTAATTCCATTTTCTGTATAGGTTATATTCTTAAAATTTAAATTTGGATAAACAGTTTTATATACAGAGATCCTTTTTACAATACATAGTCCTTTATTCCTTAAAATTCTTTCAACTTGACATTGCGGTAGTTTGTTTTCATATATTGTGAAAGGTATTTTGTCAGGTTTTTTCTTTTTTAATACACTTTCAACTCTTTCCTTTGGCTCCATTTCCTTTCGCTCCATATGGTTTTATTCTACCACATTTTATATTTTATGTAAAGATTTTTACTCCTCGGCTTAATATCAGATAAATATATTTTCTTAATCAACAATAAAAATTAATTTTCTAAAATTTATCCTATCTGTAGAGATTGCAGGAAGAATGAGAAAAAAAACATGGTAGTTTTATATCTCTGTTTTTAAGATTATTTTATTTAAAGAGAAAAAAATAATTACATTTCTACAAATGGAGGTTTAATTTTTGATCTATCCCCTAAAACACTCTCTTCTTTAAAAATTTAGAAAAAGATAAGAGCAATAGGAATTTCTGTTGGAAGTCAGTTTAATTATGAATATCAGTATGTTTTTAAAGAAAGGTTTATTAAATACAAAAAAAATTAGAAAAAGCCATTTTTAAATATAGAGCCGAAAATCCAAGAAAGACAATCATCCCCAGCGGCCACCTCGTAGGTGGGCAGGGGGAGATTGACATGAAAGAAAAACCATTTTAAACTAAAATGATAAAAGGGGAGAAAAATGAAAATAAAAGATATTCTAAAAAAGATGACAGTTGAAGAGAAAGTATATCAATTATGTTCTGTTTATATAACAGATTTGGTTGAAAATGGAGAAATTTCTGAACAGTTACTCAAAAAGGAGTTAAAGTTTGGTATAGGGCAGATTTCAAGAGTATATGGTGGTATTAAAAATATAGAACCAGAAAAAGCAAAAGAATATGTTGAGAAAATTCAAAAGTTTTTAAAAGAAGAAACACGCCTTGGTATCCCTGCAATAATCCATGAGGAATGTCTTTCTGGTTTTTTAACAAATAAAGCAACCTCTTTTCCACAAATTATTGGAGTTGCAAGTTCTTTTAATCCTTCACTTATTTTTAAAATGACAAAAGTTATAAGAAGACAAATGAGAAATGCTGGAGTTCATCAAGGACTTTCTCCAGTTTTGGATGTTTGTTATGATCCAAGATGGGGTAGAACAGAAGAAACATTTGGTGAAGATCCATATTTATGTGCAATAATGGGTTATCACTATGTTAAGGGTTTGCAGGGAGAAGATTTAAAAGATGGGATAATTGCAACAGGAAAGCATTTTGCTGGCCATGGATTTTCAGAAGGAGGTAGAAATATCTGTCCAGTCCATGTTGGGGAAAGAGAATTGAGGGATATTTTCCTTTTTCCTTTTGAAGTATGTGTAAAAGAAGGCAATTTAAAATCAATTATGAATGCTTATCATGATATAGATGGTGTTCCTTGCGCTTGTTCAAAAAAATTACTTTCAGAAATTTTAAGAAAAGAATGGGGTTTTGATGGAATTGTAGTTTCAGATTATGGAGCAATAAAAATGTTAAATACAGTTCATTTTGTTGCGAAAGATAATATTGAATGTGCAATCTTCTCATTAAGGGCAGGAATAGATATAGAACTTCCAAGAAAAGATTGTTTCCCTTTATTAATTGAATGTGTTAAAAAGGGATTCATAAAAGAAAAAGAAATAGATAATGCAGTTGAAAGGGTTCTTAAAATAAAAAAAGAACTTGGACTTTTTGAAGAAAAAAAACAATTTTATATTGATTTTGATACTTATGAAGATAGAGAACTGGCTTATGAAATTGCAAAAGAAAGTTTTGTCCTTCTTAAAAATGATGGTATTTTACCTATAAAAAATGTTAAAAAAATTTCTCTTATAGGTCCTTCAGTTGCAAATCCAAGAAATTATTTTGGTGATTATGCTTACACTGCACATTTAGATCTTGAGAAACCATCTGTTATTTGTAAAACAATACTTGAAGTTTTTCAAGAGAAAGCAAAAGATATTGAAATATATTATGAAAAAGGTTGTGAAATATTTGATTTTAATAAAGATAATTTCCAAAAGGCAGTTGAAATCGGAGGAAAAGGAGATTTAATAATTTTCGTGGGAGGTGACAAATCTGGTTTTACTCCTGATTGTACCTGTGGAGAGAGTAAAGATAGTCACAATTTAAAACTTCCTGGGGCTCAGGAAGAATTGATTTTAAAATTATCAGAAATTGGTAAACCATTAATAGTGATTCTAATTACTGGTAGACCTTATATTTTAACAGATATAGTTGAAAAAGTAAATGCCATTGTTGAGTGCTGGTTTCCAGGAGAAGAGGCAGGGAATGCAATTTTTGATATGTTATTTGGGAATTTTAGTCCATCAGGTAAATTGCCAATCTCTTTCCCGAAATATGTCGGACAATTGCCCATTTATTATCATAGAAAACAAATTTCAAAAGAAAGAAACTATATCTATTCAGATAGTAAAGCCCTATTCCCATTTGGTTTTGGGCTTTCTTATTCAACTTTTCAGTATCTTGATTTTAAA
>JAMWCJ010000076.1 GCA_023818645.1 Candidatus Omnitrophota bacterium
TTCTGACAGAAAGGACAGAAAAAATTACATCCACAAGTCGCAATTGAAAAAGAAAAACTTCCAGGAAAAAAATGATAAAATGGTTTTTTTTCAATTGGATCTATATTTTCAGCAATAATTTCACCATAAACAAGAGAATATAAAATACCGTCTTTATTCAATCTTACTCCACATTTACCTACTCTATCAGGTTCAATTATACAGAAGTGGTTACAGAGATGACACTGTATTTTTTTATCTTCAAGTTTTTCCCAGTATCTTGCTCTTTCCATTTTAACTCCTTAATAAATACAGACACCTTTTGAACAACTTGAAATTTCATCCTGTAATATTAAATATTCAAGTTCCTGTTTTGATATATCGCCATACGATAAAACCTGCTGTCCTTTACTTCCATATCTGAAAACAGTGACGCCTTTACATCTCATATTCCAGCCATTTATAAAGATTTCCTTAACTTCTTCAATAGTTGCTTCATTAGGAAGATTTACTGTCTTTGAAACTGCATTATCTGTATATTTTTGAAAAGTTGATTGCATTTTTAAATGAATTATCGGAGGAATATCAAGAGCAGTTAAAAATATTTTTTTATATTCTTCTGGTATTCCTTTTACTTTTTTTAAAGACCCAGTTTTTATAATTTCTTTTAATATGTCAGATATTAGAAGGTTTTTTTCTCTTGCAAATTTCTCAAATACAGGATTTATCTCAAGGAATTTACTACCTTCAAGTATATTTCTTATAAAAGCAATTCCAAAGATTGGTTCAATTCCACTTGAACAATTTGCAATAATACTTATACTTCCTGTTGGTGCAATTGTTGTTCTCGTTGCATTTCTCAAGGCGTCAACTTTTTGATAATAGATTGATTTTTCAAAATTAGGGAAAGACCCTTTTTCTCTTGCAAGTAAAACAGAATATTCAAATGCTTTTTCATTTATAAACTTCATTAAATTTTCAGCAAGAACAAAACTTTCATCACTTCCATAGGGTATTTTTAACTCAAACAAAAAATCAGCCCATCCCATAATTCCAAGGCCAATTTTTCTATTAGATTTCGTTATTTTTTCAATTTCTGGTAAAGGATAATAGTTTACATCAATCACATCATCAAGAAATCTAATAGCAATTTTAATAATCTTTTCAAGTTTTTCCCAATTTATTTTTCCATTTTCTATTATTTTTGTTAGATTTATTGAACCAAGATTGCAGGACTCATATGGAAGTAATGGTTGTTCTCCACAAGGATTTGTGCTTTCAATTTCTCCTATTTCTGGAGTTGGATTGTGTCTATTTATTTCATCAATATATATAATACCTGGGTCTCCTACTTCCCATGCTGATTGACATATCAAATCAAATACTTCATTTGCATAGACATCTCTAACTTTTTCATTATTTCTTGGATTTATCAATGTATATTTTTCTTTCTTAATAACTTTTTCCATAAATTCATCACTAACACTTACTGAAATATTGAAGTTTGTAAGTATGTTTTTTCTCTTTGAAGTTATAAATTCATAAATATCAGGATGGTTATAACTTAAAATACCCATATTTGCGCCTCTTCTTTTTCCTCCCTGTTTCACAATCTCTGTTGCTTTATCATAAATTTCCATAAAAGATATAGGTCCAGATGCAATACCCTTTGTAGAGCCGACAATATCTCCTTTTGGTCTTAACTTAGAAAAAGAAAAACCAGTTCCCCCACCACTTTTATGAATTATAGCCATATTTTTAAGAGTTGTAAAGATTCCATCAATTGAGTCATCAACAGGTAAAACAAAACATGCAGAAAGTTGACCAAGAGAAGTTCCAGCATTCATTAAAGTGGGAGAGTTTGGCAAAAATTCCAGATTTGACATAATATTAAAGAATTCTTCCTCATACCTATCTTTTTCTTTTTCACAGGATGCAACATATTTTGCAACTCTTTTAAATAGTTGTTCAGGTGTTTCTATTATTTCACCCTTTTCGTTTCTCAGAAGATACCTTTTTTTTAAAACATTAATTGCATTAACAGAAAGTTTAAGTTTATCTTCAACTCCAAGAATTTTTTTGCTTTCTCTTATCTGTTTTCTTTTTTCTCTATATAAAATATATGTCTTTGCAACATCATAAAGAGAATTTTCAACAAGAACTTTCTCAACAATATCTTGAATGTCTTCAACTGTAGGAATTTTTTCTTTATCTATTTTTTCTATAACTTGGTTGGTAAGTTTTATTGCAAGAGCAAAGTCATCAATATTAACTGATTTAAGTGCCCTATATATAGCAAATTCAATCTTTTCTGGTTGGAAATTAACAATAGAACCATCTCTCTTTTTTATATATTCAATCATCAATAATAATTTACTTCTTTTATAACCTCGTTGTCAAAAATTTTAAAAGTTGGTTTATTTTAATCTTTATATACTTTTCTGAGTTTTTGATTGATTCTTCAACAGAGCAAGGACTGGGAACAATACTAAAAATTGAAATATAAGGACTTTTTACAAATCTGTATACATCTTCATCTACGATTCCAGCAAGAACAATTGTCGGTATTTTATATTTTTCTGAATATTTCAAAATTATTCCAACTCCTTTACCATAAAATGTCTGCCTGTCAATTTTTCCTTCCCCAGTTATAATAAGATTTGCATTTTTTATTTTTTCTTGAAATTTTCCAATTTTTAAAATTTCTTCTATCCCTGAAACAACCTTTACATTTAAAAAAGATAAAAATCCAGCAACAACTCCACCAGCAGCACCTGAACCTTTTATTTGATTAACTTTTAAACCAGTGTATTTTTTTATAACTCTTGCATAATTTTTTAAACCATCGTCAAGGAGTTTGACTATATTTCCATCCGCCCCTTTTTGTGGACCATAAACATATGCAGCACCATTTTTTCCATATAAAGGATTTTTAACATCTGATAGTATTATAAATTCAATTTCCTTAAGGTTTTTATAATTTTCTGGATATTCAACTCTATCAATATTTAAAAGATCTTTTCCTTTTCCAGGGAAAATAATTTTTTGGTTTTTATCAATAAATTTAAATCCAAGGCAAGTTAAAGCACCAATCCCTCCATCATTTGTAGCACTTCCACCAACACCTATATAGATTTTTTTACATTTTCTTTCTATTGCATCTAAAATTAATTGTCCAAGTCCATATGTTGTTGTCTTTAATGGATTTTTCTCTTTTTCTTTTAAAAGTGCAAGACCTGAAACTTTCGCCATTTCAATATAGGCATCTTTTTGTTTTTTAATATATCTGGTATTCAATTTTCTAAAAAGAGGGTCGCTTACCTTAACTTCAATAAATTTTCCACCAATTATATTTTTTAAGACATCAAGCGTTCCATCTCCACCGTCAGCAATCGGAAAATTTATTAATTCTGCCCAAGGAATTAACTTTTTAATTTCACTTTGAATGATTTTTGCGACTTTAACAGAACTTAAGCAACCTTTAAAAGAATTCGGGCATATAACTATCTTCATAAAATTGATTTTAATTGATTTAGAGAAAAAAGTGAAATATAATTTTTAAATACAGGAGGGTAAATATGAAAATTTTTATAGATACCGCAAAAATAGATGAGATACAAACTGCCTTTTCCTGGGGTATAATTGATGGGGTTACAACAAATCCTTCTCTTATAAAAATTGCAGTTGAAGAATTGAAAAATAAAGGAGAGAAAATAGATATTGAAAGTTATATAAAAAGGATACTTGAAGTTGCAAGTCCATATCCTGTTAGTTTAGAGGTAATAGGGACTGATTATGAAAGTATGTATAGAGAAGGTAAAATTTTATATGAGAAATTTAATAAGATTGCAAATAATGTTGTGATAAAAATTCCAGTAAATCCAAGTTGTCAGGAAATAGAAAATTTTGATGGACTTAAAACAATTTATAACCTGTCAAAGGAAGGGATACCTGTAAATGTAACATTGATTATGAAAGTTGAGCAAGCGATTTTGGCAAGTAAAGCAGGAGCAAGGTATGTAAGTCCATTTGCAGGTAGGATTGATGACTATTTGAGGAATAAAATTGGATGGAATGACTTTAGAAAAGATTCATATTTTTCTGAAAATGGAATAAGGTTAAACCAGGAAATTGTAAATGACGAAGGAATTGTAAGTGGAGTTGACCTTGTAAAAAGGATTGTAGATGTTTTTAATAAGTATAATTTTAAAACTGAAGTCATTGCTTCTTCAATAAGAAATTCAAGGCAGGTAAGGGAAATTTCACTTACTGGATGTCATATAGCAACAATTCCATTTTATGTAATAAAGGAAATGATTATTCACCATAAGACAGCAGAAGGTATGAGAAAATTTATATCTGATGTAGTACCAGAGTACAGAGAAATTTTTAAATGACACATAGAGAAAGATTGAAAAAAGTTTTTAAATGTGAAGATGTAGATAGAATGCCTATAAGAATTTGGGGAGTAAGTCCTATTTTTCAAAATGAAAAGTTTAAAGTATTATGTGAACTTGTTGTAAAATATGACCTTGAGACAATTGAATTTTGGAACCCAATGCCCGAAGAAATTCCACCTTTACCATATAGGATAGAACAAGAAGAGAAAATTATTGAGAAGGATGAAATGAAAGAAATTATTACAAAGATAAAGACACCAAAAGGTGATTTAACCCAGATTTCAAAAATTAAAATTGATGGTTCTCCTGGAAGAGTGATAAAACATTTTATTGAAGATATAAAAGATGTAGAGAAATATTTTTCTATTCCTGAATCTAAAGAATTGCCAAAAATTGATTCCTATTTTGAATTTGAAAAGAAAGTTAATGAAAGAGGTTTGATACTAATTTCAATTGATGAAGCAATGTATGCTGTTCATAGATATATGGGGTCAGAAACTTTCAGTTATTTCCTTTATGATTATAGAGATATTCTACATAAGATGGTTGAAAGGGAATTTTTAAAGATAGAAAGATATGTTAAATATGTTCTTTCAAAAAATATAGGAGATGGCTTTGGATATGTTGGCCCTGAACTATGTATTCCCCCACTTGCTTCTTTGAATGACTTTAAGGAGTTTGTTTTTAATTATGATAAGAAAATAATAGACCTAATCCATGATGAAAATAAACTTGTATGGGTTCACTGTCATGGAGATATGGCTCCTGTTTTAAAGGACTTTATAGAAATGGGGGTTGATTGTTTGAATCCAGTTGAACCACCACCTGTTTCAAAGATATCTTTAAAACAGATGAAACAAATAAGTAAAGGGAAAATTTGTCTTGAAGGAGGTGTTGAAGATGGCTATTTTGATACTTTAACACCAGAAAAGATGAAAGAAGTTGTGGAAATGACTATAGAAGAAGGAAAACCAGATAGAGGATTTATTCTATGTCCAACATCTTCACCAAATACATGGCCCAAATTATTACCAAGACATATTGAAAATTACAAAATTTTTGTTGAAACTGCTGTTAAATTAAGAGAATACTGAATAATAATTCCACCTTCTTCTGCAAGAAATATTCTTTTCATTTTCATTTCAAGAGAATGTGGATTTTATACATATTTTAAGGACAGTTTCTTCTTCAATAAAATTCTTAAATAAAACCCTTATTATAAAGGGAAGAGTATTTTGTGATATTACACATCTTAAATTTAAACTTAAATCTCTTCTTATTTATTTATATTCTTCTATTCTAACAAGTTTACCTCTTATTTTTAATATCTGTTTTGAACTAACTTGTAAATGAATATCTGATGCATTTTTTGAATAGAACTAAAAATTCTCTAAATGAAAATTCTTTTTACCTTCTTCCTCTTTATGATATAATTTAAAAAATGAGAACAATTATAATTTATTTTTCATTAACTGGCAAGACAAAAAAGCTTGCAGTAAATATTTATAGAATTCTCAAGGAGAAAAAGTTTGATGTAAGTTTATTTGAAATGGAAGAAAAAAAGAAGGAAAGCAATTTTTTTAAAAACTGTATAAGGGCAATTTCAGGGAAAAGTGGGGAAATAGAAAAAATTCCTAACCTTGAAAATTATGATTTAATTTTTATTGGAACCCCTGTCTGGGCAGGAAGAATAACTCCTTATGTTAAAAATTTTCTTGAATTTGTTGAACTAAAAAATAAAAAAATTTTTCTTTTTACTACTTATGGAAGTGGTTTTTTGAAAAACAGAGCAATGAGAGAATTTGTGGAAAGAGTTGAAATGAAAGGGGGAAAAGTTATAGGCAGGATTGAAATAAAAGGTAAAAAAGTTGAAGAAAATATTGATTTTGTTAAACAGGAAATTGAAAAATGTTTAAAAGAATTTTAGCAGAAAAAGCTCCTTTACCTATTGGACCATATTCACAAGCAATTAAATGGAGAAATTTTATTTTTATTTCAGGGCAAATTCCAGTTGATTCTGAAACAAGTAAGGTAGTTGGGGAAGACATTGAAATTCAAACAAAAACTGTAATAGAGAATATAAAAAATATTTTAAACGAAGTTGGTGCAGACCTTGATAATGTTGTTAAAACTACCATATATTTAAAAAATATTAAAGATTTTGAAAAGATGAATTATGTTTATGCAAAATATTTTAAAAATAAACCAGCAAGAACAACAGTTGAAGTTTCTAATCTACCAAAAAATGTTCTTGTTGAAATTGAGGCAATTGCAATAATTGAGGAGGGAGAATGAAAAAATTTTTTTATGTTTTCATTTTTGGATTTATTTCTGGTTTAATAAGTTTTTCTGAAATTCAAAGAATTGAATTTAATAAATGGCCCCAGATGAAATTTAGAAATGTTCGGATATTAATAGCAAATTCAGAAAAATTATCCAATCAGGGTTTTGCAGGAGCAACATTAGAAGAAATGAAAAATACAATTATAATCTTCCCAAATATTCCCAAAGGAGTAATTTTTACAAATGTTGATCAGGGATATGGTTGTGTAAAAGAAGATATAAAAATTTATTATCTTGATAAGAATTTTGAAATACTTAAATATGACATAATGAAAAAGGAGAAAGGTATTTCAATTCCACCTGAAAATTCTTTTATTGCTGTTGAAGGTTTGCCTTAAATTTAAAAATTTTATAAAATAAAAAAGAGGAGGGAAAATATGAGAAAATTTTTAATCTTTTTAATAATTTTTCTTCTCAAAGAGGGATTTCCTGCTACAAAAGATAAATATATAAAAAGGATTAGAGTGGCTGAAGACCTTCTTGAATATATGTTGACACGACCAGATGTTTCAATTCCAGTATATCTTGTTAAAGAATGTTATGGAATTATCTTTATGAGACAGTTTAAGGGTGGATTTATAATTGGAGGAAAAGGTGGAGAAGGAATTGTGGTTGCAAGAGATAAAGAAAAAAGAATTTGGAGTGCTCCTGGTTTTGTTGCTTCTATTCAGATAAGTTTTGGATGGCAAATAGGTGCTCAAATGACAGATTTAATACTTTTAATAATGAATGAAGATGGTTTGAAAATACTTACAACGACAAAGGTTAAAATTGGAACAGATATTAGTGTTGCTGCTGGTCCTGTTGGTAGAGAGTTTGAAGGAAAGGTCTCCCCTGGAGTCGGTATTCTTGCATATGGAAGAAGTAAAGGTGTTTTTGGTGGTTTATCTCTTGAAGGAGGAGCAATTTTTGCAGACGATAAGGCAAATGAGGAATTTTATCAGAAGAAAGGTTTAAAATTAAAAGATATACTTTTTAAAGAAAGTGTCTCTATTCCAAAAGAAGCAGAAAAACTTATAAATTTACTTAAAAAGTATGAA
>JAMWCJ010000011.1 GCA_023818645.1 Candidatus Omnitrophota bacterium
ATAGGATAAAGAAGGAAAAACTTAAGATAATTTTAACAACTTTAATATTTCTACTATATGGAACAAGAACAATCTTAAGAAACTATGACTGGAATGATGAAATTAAATTTTATAAAAAATCATTGAAATATTTTCCTGATTCAAAAAGAATTATTCACAATTATGGTGTAATGCTTATGATGAACGGAAAATATAAAGAAGCATTATCAGAATTTAAAAAATTGGAAAAGGTTATTTCAAATAGGGAAGAACTTTCAAAAGCGACTATTGGTATAGGAAAATGTTATTTCATGCTTGGTAATTATGAAGAAAGTATGAAATATTATAATAAAACAATTGAACTTGACCCATTGAATTTTGATGCATTAACTTCTCTTGCTTTAATATATGAAAGGAGAGGAGATATAGAAAAAAGTTTAAATTATTTACTCAAAGCATACAAAATAAATCCATATTCTTCACCTACCCTTTATCTGATTGGAAAAATTTATTTTGATAAAAAACAATATGATATTGCTGAAAGGATTTTTATAAAAGCGATTGAAATTGAACCAGAAGAAGGAATTTACTGGAACAAACTCGGTATGATTTACTATAACAAAAGTGAATTTGATAAAAGTTTATATTGTTTTGAAAATGCATATAAATTTAATAATAAGGATTTGGCTATTATTTTAAATCTGGCAAGAAATTATCAGAAAGTTGGTAGACATAACCATGCAATTTTTTATTTTAACAAAGCATTCCAGATTAATCCAGAAACAAAAGAAAACATTTATATATTGAATGATTATGCAATTTCTTTAAATGAGATAGGAGAAAAAGAAAAAGCAATTGAGATACTCAATAAAATATTAAAAACAGATCCTGATTTTCAACCTGCAAAAATAAATTTAAAAATAATAACCTCAAAATAAAAAACCCCGGGCCTTTTTTAGACCCGGGGCTTTTTTTTTTCACACAGATTATAACGGATTTCTGACCTTTGCCTGTGTATTGGCATCATTATTCCAGTTCGGGAATAGTTCCTCAACTTTACCAACTGGAATCCATCTTACATGCCCATCTATGTAGCAGGCATTAACTCCATCGTTCTTGTGGTTTAAAAGTCCAACAGGAACAGCACTTGCACCACCAGATGTTGAAGTTGCTCCTGACTTTAAAGCAGATAAACTCCACCAAGTTCCACTTGTATATGTTCCTGCTTGATAGTCAGGTAAATAAACTGCCTTGTCAACCACAAGAACTGTATCTATATCAACATTTTCATGACACCACAAAGCATATGCATAAGAAAGACCTGCTCCATCAGTATCTCCTGTAGTATCTCTTAATTGAGTGCTTATCCCTTGAGTTATTTCAGCATCTGCAAGGTTAACTGTCCTATGAGAAATGTCAGATGGGCATATAAATGTCTTCTGGGCAGATACATAGTTTGGATAAAGTAAGCCAAGACATCCAACTGCTGTCTGTGCGGTAATTGCTGAAGTAATTGGGAAGAACTCTCTGTAATCCTGGCTATACATTCTCAATGCAAGACCGATTTGCTTTAAATTACTGATACATACACTCCTTCTTGCCTGTTCCCTTGCCCTTGCAAGTGCTGGCAGTAACATCGCTGCGAGAATCGCAATGATCGCTATAACTACCAGCAATTCAATCAATGTAAATCCTTTTTTCTTCATCTTTTTTCACCTCCTTTCAATATTAATTTTAACATACTTTCCTCCTTTTGTCAAGTTTTTATGGATTCCTTAAATTCATCCAGTTTGGAATTCCTTTATAATCTCCTGTCTTTGGAATAAAGAATGTATTACCACTTCTATAAGAAGGAATCCAGTTAACTGCTCCACCAACAAATAAAGCATTTACACCTGCTGTTGAATGGTTATTATCTGCATCTAAAACCAAAGCAGCGGGTTCTGAACCAACTAAAACAGTAGACCACAACTTTGGACCTGATGAACCTTGTAAACGAGCAAGAGATTGTTTATCAACTACAATTACAGAATCATCTTGTGTCTGCTCATTTAAAGGATAGGTCCAGCCAAAATCCATAGCATATGCATAAGAACATTCGCTTCTTTTTGTAATCCTAACAGTTGATGATTTTGCATCATTTTTCTGGCTCGGGCATATAAAAATTCCAGGGTCCTTTAGATAATTTGGACAAGGTCTGTTAATATCCCAACCTGCTGCTATACTATTTGTATATCCAAGGAGTTTATTAAATGCCATAATTACATGTCCTTCGCCTTCTCCAGAACCTGCTGGTGGTGTCCCAACTCCACTGGTATCAGGGAAGTTTTCATCAAAGTCCTGTGCATACATCTTTAATGCAAGTCCAATCTGTTTTAAATTACTGACACATACACCCCTTCTTGCTGTTTCCCTTGCTCTTGCAAGTGCTGGCAGAAGCATCGCAGCAAGAATCGCAATGATTGCAACTACTACCAGCAATTCAATCAATGTAAATCCTTTTTTCTTCATCTTTTTTCACCTCCTTTTCTCCAAATTTTCAAAACAATAAATTTCATTTTTATGGTCTTGGAATTCTCAAAGCAGTGACACAGTTTGTATAACAGTTAGGCAATTCTGCCTGAGGTAATAAATAACTTGTTCCACTTTTGTAAGAAGCAACCCATTTAACATTCCCACTAATATATAAGACATTTATTCCTTCTGTTCCATGGTTATCCTGTGTTTCAAGAGGATGGCCAGAGCCTGCTAAAAGTGTTGTATTTGCTGTTGTTACACTTCTTCTCCATCTATCTGCCATAATTGCTGTTTCCTGTGCTGTCTGTTCAGTCAATGGGAAAGCATACGCATAAGAACAACTTCGCTGTAAAATTACACCTGTTTCTGATTTTGTTTCAGCAGAAGAAGGACATACAAATAAACCTGGATCTTTCACATAAACAACACCTTCTCTTGCATCATTACTCTCATCAATCTGACCTGTTAAAAGTTGTAAAGAAGCAGCAACATCAAAAGTATATCCTGATGCACCTGGATAAGTCGCTTCTTTTGGAACATTTGTCGGAAATCTTTCATCATAATCCTGAGAATACATATGTAAAGCAAGCCCAAGTTGTTTTAAATTACTAATACAAACACCTCTTCTTGCCTGTTCCCTTGCTCTTGCGAGTGCTGGCAGTAACATCGCTGCAAGAATCGCAATGATGGCTATAACTACCAGCAATTCAATCAATGTAAAACCTTTTCTTTTCATCTTTTTTCACCTCCTTTCTTAATTTAATAACATTTTGTTTTCCCACATACCCTTCTTTTTTAATTTTATAATACAACTTTTAATTTTGTCAAGTTTTATATTACCCTATATTTTTCATTTTGTCAAGTTTTTTTAAAATCTAATTGAGAAAAGAAATTTCCTTTTTTCTCCAGGATAATCTGGAAAAATTTCATATTCCTGATTAAAAATGTTATATAGACCAAAGCAAGTTTCTATTTTACCTTTAAATAATAATTCAAAATTTAATGTAGAAAAACTTTTTAAATCCCTTTTTGAAAATTTCCTTTCTCCATTGAAAGAATTCCATATTTTAAGTTTTATTTTTTTGTTTTCAAATTCAATTCCTGAATTTCCACTATATTCTGGTAAATATAAAATTTCTTTCTCAAAAAAATTTTTTTCAATTTCAAAAAATATCTTTAAATTATTATTGAGAGGAATTTTTGAATTAATTAAAAATTGTGTCTGATAAAAATTTTCTCTATGCGGTTCATATAAATCGTTGCTATCAATATTCTCCCATATATATCTTTTATTATATGATTGAGATAGTTCAAATTTTATATTTCTATACTCAAATTTTATTCCTCCTTTATAAATTTCTTCTGGTAATATTCTTTCTTTTTTCAATTCTTTACAGTTTTCAATAATTAAATCTTTCCATAAATCCGGAATTTCAAAATCAGAATTTAAAAAGAATGAAAAATTTTCATTTATTTTAAATAAAAAATTAGGTAAGAATTTCAATCCATTCCCTTCAACAAATTTTAAGATGGTCTTAATTTGAAATTTTTCTTTTTCTAAAATAATATGCTCAGAAATAGAAAAATTTTGCTGATTTTCAAATATATCCTTTTCAATCTCAGTTACCAATACAAAATTTTCAAAGTCATTATCTATTTTTAATTTAAAAAAATTTGCATTATTCTTATCAATAGAGTAAAAATTATGAAAAAAATTAAAATTAAAAAAAGATAATCTTTTTTCAAAATCCCACTTTAAATTTAAAAAATCTCTTTCTATTAAAAATGGATTTGTAATTGGTCCTGGTAATTGCATTTGGCCAATTTTAAAATCAAGATTAAAAATATTTGCTAAGGAAAAACAAAAATTACTATTAAAAAATTCACTATTAGGTCTATAATTTTCAGTATAAAAGTTTGAAAAAATTAAATTTATTTTTTCATCATTATAATTTATATCAAACCCTTTTGTTTTAAAATTTCCAATAACTCCTTTTAAATATATTTTCCTTTTCTCTTCAAATTTTTCTTTCTCTTTTTCCTCTGGAATTTCAATTTTTTCAACTATCTCTATTTTTTCTTTTTCACCTTTTTCTTCTAATTTAATTTCAGGAAGTTGTGGAAAAGTTAAAGAAGGAGAAGGAATTGGTAAAATATAAAATATTTCTGTTTTTTTTGTAGTTAAGTCCTGTCCTAAAATTTCTTCTTCAATCTCTATATTCTGTGCATAACAAAATAAAGGGAAGATTAAAATTATAACTATTTCTTTAACTCTTTTAATGATTTTTCTGCTTTTTCTTTCCATTCTTTATATTGAGGATATAAACTTATAATTTCTATAAATTTTTCTTTTGCCTTTTCAGTATCTCCCTTTTTCTGATAAATCTTACCAAGATAAAAATTTGTTTCAACTTTAAGAATTGGATTATCTATCTTTAAATTTTCAAAGATTTCTTTCGCTTTTTCATATTCACCTTTTAAATAATATATTTTCCCGAGTAAAAAATTAATATAGTTATCATACTTTTTTTCAAGAAATTCTTTTGCATAATTTTCTCCTTCAGAAAGTTTATTTTCATTTATAAGAATCTCTATCAGATATGTTAATGCCTGTTCTTTATAAGGATTGTCTCTTTTTATAACTTCTTTAAAAAATCTTTCTGCATATTTGTGATTATTTTCATTATAAAAATTCTTTCCTTTAAGAAAATAAATTTGTGAAATAAAACTACTTTCAGGATATTTTTCAATCAAATCTTGCCAAACCCTGAAAGACGCATTAAAATCTTTTTTAAGATAGTTTACATATCCGAGGAAAAAAAGAGATTTTTCTTTAATTAAATCTTCGTAACTCAATTCAATTGATTTTTTGAAAAATAAAATACTTTTATCAAACTCTTTTTTATTAAAATTTATAATCCCTAATTTAAAATAAATTTCTGATATCTCTTTCTTTGATGAAAATTTATTTATTATTGAATTTAAAATATTTTCTGCTTCTTCCCATCTTTCAAGAAGCATATATATATTTGCCTTTTCATCCAAAACTTTAAACATCAAATTTAAATCATCTTCAAAATCAATATTTTCTAAAGTTTCAAGTGATTTTTCAATTTCACCTTTTCTTTTTTCTATCATTGCGATTTGAAATTTTGCCCACTGTGAAAAAATAGAATTTTCTTTTAAGAGTTCATTGTAGTATTTTTCTGCCTGCTCATAATCTCTGAGATTGAAATAGCAATCACCCAATTTGAGTTTACTATCAGAAACAATTTCTCTTTTCTCTGAAATAATTACTTTTTCAAAATAATATTTTGCTTTTGAAAAATTGCTATCCTGGTATTCACAAAGTCCAATATAATAGTTTGCCCATAAGATTAAATCCTTTTGTTGAATTTCATTGATTATTAAAGAAAAATATATTTTAGCCTCAGGAATATTTTTATTTTTGAAAAGTTCTATACCTTTTTGAAGAATTTTTTCTCCTATATTCTTTTCAATATTTTCATCAATATTAAATTTTTCTTTATATTCTTTATATAAGTTTATAGCAGAATCTATTCTATCTGTTTTTAGATAAATAGGAAATAGAAAAAGATATGCATTTTTTTGATATTGGGATAGGGGAAACTCTTTTATTATTATTGCAAATTTTTCTGTTGCCTGCTCATATTTTTCAAGTTTTATCAGATTGTAACCATAAAGTAAATAAACATAATCAATATAATCTTGCTCTCCACTTGCAATATATTGTTCTAAATATTTATTTGATAATTCATAAAACCCATTTTGTGAGGATGTAATTGCAAGTTTAAGATAATTTTTTTCAGTTTCCCCTATCCCAAATAGAATGAGGAGAAGATATAAAAAGATTTGTTTCTTCAACATTCAGGACTCTTTTTATATTATTATATTTTCACAACATTGACTGCCTGAAGCCCTTTTTCTCTTTTTACAACTTCAAATTCAACTACATCACCTTCGTTGAGGGTCTTATAACCCTGGCTAACTATGGAACTATAATGAACAAATACATCTTCTCCATTCTCTCGTTCAATGAAGCCAAATCCCTTTTTGTTGTTGAACCACTTTACTTTTCCTTTTTCTTTTGCCACTCTTCTTCCCTCCTTTCTCCGCCCAGAAATTTAAATGTTTTATTAAATTCCCGGGGTAATATTTAGATTTTGCAGATTGGATTTTAAAACCCTTCTCAAAATCCTCCTTAATACTTTTTTACATTTTAAATAATTTTTTCAATTCTGTCAATTCTAAATTTTCTTTCTTCTTTTTTTAATTGACAGAACCCTATTAAATATTTTACCCCATTTTCATTAATAATTTCAATAGGTAGAATTTTCCTTTCTGTTATTTCTTTTTTCATATTCATATACTTAATCAAAATCTCCCTTTTCTCATTTAACGCTTTTTCAATTTTTTCTAAAATAACCTTTTTAAGATATATTTTATTTTCAATTTGATTTATGTCAAATATTATCCTTTTTAAAAAAAAATTTTTCTGGTATCTAAATAGAAAAAGAGAATTTAAAGAAATTGACCTATATATTTTTCCCAATTCTCTACAAAAAATTTTAAAAATTTCAAATGTTTTTTTTGCATCATCTTCGGCTCTATGTTCTGTTCCTTCTATTTTATAAAATTCAGAAATAGCATGTAATGAATTTTTTTTAAAATTGAAAAATTTTTTTGCAATTAGATAGGTATCAATAATTTTTATTTCGGGTAAATTATATTTTTTAGTTCTTTCAAATTCTTTTTTTAAAAATGAGATATCAAAACTTGCATTATGGCATAACAGAATTTTTCCATTTATAAAATCATAAATTTTTTCAGCAACTTGTTCAAACTTAGGTGCATTTTCTACATCAATATCTCTAATACCTGTTAATTTTGAAATATTGGATGGTATTTTTGATTCTGGATTTATAAAAGTTGTAAAATTTTCAATAAGATTACTATTTTTAAATTTTAAAAGAGATATTTCGCAAATTCTATCAATTTCAGGGTTAAGCCCTGTTGTTTCAACATCAAGAACAATTATCTCATCTATCTTTATCTTCATTTATCCAACAAGTTTTATATATTTTTCAGTGTCTTTTTCAAACTTTTCTTTACAAGAAGGACTACAAAAATAGTATTTTTTTCCATCTTTTTCAACTATATTTTTTGTCTCTTTTGATAACCATTTTCTGCAAACCACATCTTTATACTTTTTCTTTCCCATTTTAACTCCTTATGTATATATTGTTTGAAAAAATCCAGTTTTTATCGTTGATAAAAACTTCAACTCTATAATTCCCTTCTTTTTCAATTTCAATCTCTTTTTCATCAATTACCTCTTGGAAAATTATTTTACCATTTCTTATTAAATTTGTCTTTGTTTTAAAAGGATTTTTTATTAATATTATATCACCAATTTTTCCACTATCACCACATACATATTTACCATTTTTCTCACCAAAGTAAAATCCAGAACTATTAAATATATAATCGTTAGCAAAAAATAAATTTCCTTTTTTTATTGCTTCTAATATATTGGTTTTGTCTTTTTCAAAATCTCTTTTAAGTCCTTCTTTTAAATATATGTGATTTCTTAATGTTGAAAAAACTTTTTTATATGAAAAATTTTTTTTAATGTCCAAGATTTTAAGATAAAAAGGTAAACAATGGATATCAAGACCTGCAAAACCAAAAATTTTCCTTTCAAAATTTAATTCATCCCATTTTTTTAAAACTTTCTCATTTGGAACATCAACATTTAAAGGAAAAAATAAATATCTTAATGGAATATTGTAAATTTTTGTCTTATTTGCCCAATCAAATAGACATGACCATATCTCAAGTCCCTGAAAAAAACTATTCCATTTTTCCCATTTGTAGTCCTTTTTAAAAAGAAAAAGGCGATGCTTGCCATAGGGATGGACAACTAATTTCATAAATTTTTTATACTCATTAAGAATATTTTCAATATCTTCTTTATCTGTCCAATCATTATTTCCGAAAAGTATAAAGTGATTTTTTTTCTTCTTATCAACTTCTTCTAAATGAATAATCAAAACATCATTATAATATCCTTCAAGTTCAAATAACTCTTTATATTTTTCCTTCTCCCTTTGTCCTTCAGGTGTATGAGATGTAAGAATAACAAAATCAATTTTTGCCTTTTTACTTTCATCAGAAATTTTATAAAAATATTCTTTTGCTCTTTTTAAAGGAAAATGAACATGGATAACTCCGACAACCTCATTATATATTGACTTTTCACACATTTCATAGTATTATACCATAAATATAAGGCCCCATCGTCTAATGGTAAGGACAGGTGGTTCTCAGCCATCAGGTACGGGTTCAAATCCCGTTGGGGCTAAAAAACGACTCCTTGAGAAAAGCAGAAATATTTTCAGAAAAGGAGGTAACTATGAAAGAGATTCTTAAAATTAATCCAGAGAGAGTAAAGAACTATCTTGTTGAATTTTTAAGAGATGAATTTAAAAAGGCAAATAAAGAAATAGCAATTTTCGGTATGTCAGGAGGGATTGATTCAACTGTTCTCGGATATTTATGTAAATTTGCTTTTGATAGAAACAATGTCTATGGAATAATTTTACCTTACAAAAATACACCAAAAATTTCAGTTGACCATGCTTATCTTGTTGGAAGAACTCTTGGAATAAAATATTTAAGATTTAATGTATCCCCTCAAATTGATTATTATTTTAAAAATTTTCCTCAGGCAGATAAATTGAGAATAGGAAATAAAATTGCAAGAGAAAGAATGAGTATACTTTATGATTTATCTGTTCATTTCAATGGACTTGTAGTTGGTTCAAGTAATAAAAGTGAGATATACCTTGGTTATGGAACTCTATTTGGAGATCTTGCCTGGCTTATAAATCCTCTTGGAGACCTTTTTAAAACAGAAATATATCAACTTGCTGAATTTCTTGGAGTTCCAAAAGAAATATTGAATAAAAAACCAAGTGCAGAACTATGGGAAGGGCAAACAGATGAAGAAGAACTCGGTTTTACTTATAAAGATGCAGATATCATTCTTTACTGTTATATTGAAAAAAATATGAAACCTGAAGAAATTGTTAATCAAAATAAAAATCTAAATGTTGAGATAGTTAAAAAAGTAATTGAAAGGGTTAGAAAGACAGAATTTAAAAGAAAAGGTCCAAAAATTGCAAAAATCCCAGATGAAATAAAATACTCTTAATTTCCATATCTTTCTTTAATTCTTTCTATAGCAAGATTTACTCTATTTATAAGTTCATCAAGTTCTATAGTATTTTTGTTTTTATTTATTAGGATATTTATCCCTGGAAGAAAAAATGGCTTTGTAATTATATATTGATTTCCATTTTTTTCTCCAATAAGTCCTTCAATTGTAAAATAGTTATCTTTTATTGATATTTTTCCTTTTATTTCTTTATAATAAAAGTTTGAAGTCCCAAATTGTTTAATTGGATTACCTCCGCTTAAAGAAGAAAGTATTTCAATTGCACCAAGATTCATCAATTGTTTAACCCCTTTTTTCTTTACAGAATTAAAAAAAACTTCAATTTCAAATTTATCTTTACATATATTAAATTGTCCTTTGATATCCATTAGACCTTCAAATAATATTTTTTCGTTAAATGAAAATGCAAGTTTTTTTAAGTTTATATTTTCAACAAAAAATTTCCCATTGAGAAAAATAAAGTTTTCATTATTAATATTAATAAATCCTTTACCATCATAAAAATTGAAGTTTATATTACCTTGAAAATCATTATTAAACTTGCTTATGATATTTTCAATTTCAATCCGATGATAATTTATATTTTCACAGATAAAAAAAATTTCAGGGATTTTTAATCTAAGATTTTTAAATTTTATATCTTTGAAATAGAGATATTTTGACAGGAAAAGAAGACCTCCATCAAATTGAATTTTTTTTTTGAATAGTTCAAAATAAAATTATTTGTAGAGAGTTTGGCACCTTCTGTTTTAAGTTTATACTTTTTTATTATTTCTTCTGGAAGTATTTTTAAAAACTCATCAAGTGAAAATTCTTCTGTATCAAAAGAAAGTTCAAACTCATTTTGTAGAATAAATCCACTAAATATAAGTTTTTCTCCTTTTTGATTTTTAATAATGCCTTCCTGTAACAGTGCTTTTTTCTCAATCGGTAAATATTTTCCATTTAAATATATATCAAACTTAAAATTGAAATTTTGTTGTGATAATTCTCTTATTTCAAGATTGAATTTAATTTCTTTTATATTTTCTTTTTCTTTCTCAATAAAAATTTTTCCATATATTTTCCCATCAAGTGATAATTTATATTTTGTCATTTCAGAAACTTCTTTAAAATTAATTCCATTAAATTCTATAATCCCTTCCAATTTCTCTTTTCCCCAATTAGAAAGGTTGCCATAGAATTTTAAATTTCCAATATTTTCTATATCAATTTTTGATGTAGTAATATTTAGATTTCCATTAGCAATATTTCCTTTAATTATTCCTTCTATCTTTAATTTTTTCTTTTCTAATTCAGAAAAAACTTGTCCAGGTCCTTCAAAAGCAAAAGCATTTTTTAAAAAGGATGGTTTTAGTTTTAATTGATCAATTTTAACAAGAAGCCATGTATCTTTATATGTAAGGTCTTTTAAATTTATTTCTTTTGTGGAAAAATCTATATCTTTAATCGCCCATCTCTCTGTTAAGTTTATGTTCCTTATTAAATTTATTTTCAAAAGTATAAAAGAAAAAATTAAAATAATTACTATGAATATCGGTATTATAAAAAATTTGTTTTTTTTGAAAATAAATTTTTTATTTATTTTCCCTCCCACTTATCATAAAAAATTATTTCTTCCAGTTTTTTTCTGTTTTTTGTCTCTTTAAAAATATTTGGGTCTTCAGGATATCCAAGCGGTGTAAGAGCAACAACATTAACATCTTCTGGAATACCAAGAAATTCTTTTATGCCTTGATTGTCAAAAGACCCAATCCAACAAGTCCCAATCCCTTCGTTTCTTGCAGCAAGTGTAAGATGATCTACTGCAATTGCAACATCAACAATAACGCTATAATCACCCATCCAACCTCCTCTATTGTAATGGATGTTTTTACCACAAGCAACAATTAACAAAGGCGCTTGAGCAACAAATTCTTGTCCTTCACAAAGGTCAACCATTTTTCTTTTTATTTTTTCATCTTTTATAATTATAAATTTCCATGGCTGTCTATTGCTACCACTTGGTGCTATTCTTGCTGCATTTAATATTCTTTTTAAAACACTTTCTGGAATCATCTCTTTTTTATAACTTCTAACACTCCTTCTTGTTTTAATGACATCATAGAATTCCATAATCACCTCCTATTTAACTTCAACTTTTCCTGTTTTCGGGTCATAAACAAATTGCATTCCTTCAGGAGGTCTTGGCATTTCTTCTTTCTTAATATAACCTTTTTCAATAAGTTCATCAAGTGAGTTAGGATATCTTCCTTCTTGAAGTTGAAATGTATTTATTTTATTTCTTAGATATATTATGCTATCCATTGCCTTTGCCCTCTTCATTGTCCTTCCTATAATTTTCCCATATTCCATAGGAGCATTTAAAGGTGTAAGTTCTTGTTCTTTTTTCTTGCTACATCCAGTGATAGAAAATAAAAATACTATTCCAAAAAGAAAAATTATTTTTTTCATAACCTGCCCCCTTTTATATATTATTTTACCGGATATTTTAAATTTTGATAAGCCCTCTTCAAAATGTTATTATATTCTAAAGTAAAAAGGATAATAAATGAATTTGTGGTTAATAGTTGTTAAAGGTGGGTATATAATGATACCCATCTTTATATGTGGAGTGTTAACTCTTGCAATAATAATAGAAAGATTTATATATTTAAAAAATTCCCAAATTGATAGTGAAAGATTTATCTCAGAGATAGAAAATCTTATAAAAAAAAGAAAAATAAGAGAAGCGATAGAAAAATGCGAAAAATATAATAAACCTGTCCCTAATATCATAAAAGCAGGATTGTTAAAACTTGATAGAACAAGAGATGAAATAAAAGAAACTATAGAGGACTCTGCAAATCATCAAATTCCAGAACTTGAAAAATATCTTGTAATTCTTGCAACTATTGCAGTAATCTCTCCACTTTTAGGCCTCCTTGGAACAGTAACAGGAATGATAAAAGCATTTATGGTAATAGAAATGAAAGAGGGACTTGTCCATCCAGGAGAACTTGCAAGAGGAATATGGGAAGCACTTATCACAACAGTTGGTGGACTTGTTGTAGCAATACCTGCTTATCTTTCTTATAATTATTTTGTGTCTTATATAAACAATTTAATCCTTGAAATGGAAAAAAGTGCAACAAGATTGATAGACCTTATTTTCTTAATAAAAAGTGAAGAAGAATAGGAATTATAAACCGTTTTCAAATTTTAAAATTTTAAAATTATTGATATATAAAAATTCCCACTTGACAAAATTTAAAATATTATGTAAAATCAAATAAAAAATAAAGAAAGGAGGTGAGAAAATATGAATAAAGCAGATTTGATTGAAGCAGTAGCAAAAGCAGTATGTACAAAAAAAGAAGCAGCAGCAGCAGTTGATGCAGTTTTAGATGCAATAAAAGGTGCTCTTAAAAAAGGAGATACAGTTACTCTTGTTGGATTTGGAACATTTAAAGTTGTTGAAAGGAAAGCGAGAAAAGGAAGAAATCCAAGAACAGGAGAAGAGATAAAGATTCCGAAGAAAAAAGTTCCAGTATTCAGACCTGGAAGTGATTTAAAGAAAGCAGTCAAGTGATTACAGATTTTATAAAAGGCGGACCATTATACAGGTCCGCCTTCTTTTTTTATTTTAAAAATTTAAAATTTTTGAGAGGGGAATAAAGAATTATAACTTTACCAATTATTAAATTTTCTTGTACTGGTCCCCAATCTTTACTATCTTCACTTTCATTTCTATTGTCTCCTAATAAAAAATAACAATCTGATGGTATTAAAGTTTCTTCAACTGAATAATCTGGTTTCTCTTTTATATACTCTTCTTCAATTTTTTCTCCATTTATATAAACATAACCGTTTTCAATTTTTATTCTTTCTTCTGGTAGACCAATAACTCTCTTTACTAATATTTCTTTTTTACCAGCAGGAGATAGTAAAACGACTATATCTTTTCTTTTAATTTTATCAGGTTTCAATGAAATAATTTTATCTCCAATATTTAAAGTTGGTTCCATTGAAGATGAAACAATTTTGAAAAACTTAATATGCTTAATTCCAAAAAGATAACCTATAAAAAAAACTATTCCTATAAGGATAAGATTTCTTATCAGTTTAAACATATATTTATTATAACCCTTGACATTTTTATTGTCTAATAGGTATAACTATACATAATTATTATTTTATTTTTTTGGAGGCGTTTAGATAAATGGGAGGAAATTTAAGTCCGAGTGTAGAAGAGATACTTGAAAAGATAGATATAGTGGAGATTATTTCTGAATATTTGAGTTTGAAAAGGGCAGGTAAAAATTTTAAAACATTATGTCCTTTCCATCCTGAAAAAACACCTTCTTTTTTTGTAAGTCCAGAAAAACAGGTTTTTCACTGTTTTGGTTGTGGAATAGGTGGAAATGCAATAAAGTTTTTAATGAATATAGAAAAAATATCTTTTTATGAAGCATTAAGTTTACTTGCTAAAAGGGTTGGTATAGAAATTTCAAAGAAAGGAGGAGTTAAAGAAAGTGTTGAAAAAAGGAGGATTTTAAATGCAAACGAATATGCAGCAAATCTATATAATAAGATTATTTTTTCTTCTTATGGGAAAATTGCTCTTGAATATTTATATCAGAGGAATTTAACAGATCCTTATATTAAAAAATTTTTAATTGGATTTGCACCTTCAAATAATTTCCTTTTGAGTAAAATAGAAGAAGAAAAAAAGAATAAAGAAGATTTTGTTCTTGCTGCTTTATTGGACGAACAAGGAGAAGAAGATACTTTTAAAAATAGAATAATTTTCCCTATTTACAATATGAAAGATGAAATTATTGGTTTTGGAGGAAGGACAATAGATGACCAAGTTATGCCAAAATATTTAAATATAAGAGAAAATATTGTTTTTAATAAAAGTAATTGTCTTTATGGAATAAACTGGGGTAAAGAATCTATAAAATTAAAAGGTTTTGCTATCTTTGTAGAAGGATATTTTGATGTTTTAAAAATGCATATGAACGGAATGGAAAATACTATTGCTCCTATGGGAACTGCTATAACAGAATTTCATTTAAATTTATTAAAAAAAATAACAAATAAGATATTATTACTTTTTGATGGCGATGATGCTGGAATAAGAGCGGCCTTGAGGAATCTTGAGACAATAATTAGAAAAGGGTTTGAAATCAAAATTTGTATGCTTCCATCTGGTTTTGACCCTGATAAATTTATTGATGAATATGGAGTAAAATCAATTATAAGTTTTATTGAAAAATCCCAGGACTTTGTTGATTTTTCAATATCTATAAATTCCCAGATTTATGATATTAAAAATCCAAAAGAAAAATCAGCGATTATAAAAGAAACACTTAAATTAATTTCAAATGTTCCTGATGAAATTGAAAGATATGAATTTTTAAAAAAGTTATCAAAAAAAATGGAAATAAAGATTGAAATACTTGAAGATTATCTTGATGAAATATTAGAAAAAAATATAGAAAGTGAATATCAAAATATATCAAAAATAAATCAAAACACTGCTGAAACATTTTTAATAGAAATAGTTGTAAATGATATAAAATATTTAGAAAAACTTTTCAATTATAAAGGACAACTTCCAGAAAAAATTGAGAAATTAATATCAATTGTGGAAAGGATAATTAATAAAAATCTTCCAATAATTCCTTCTTTTTTAATTGGAGAATGTGAAGATGAAGAACTTGTAAGTATCATTTCTTCTATTGTAATAAAAAATAATAATGAGATTTCAGATGAAATGAAAGAAAAAATATTTAATGATTGTTTAAAAAAACTTAAAAAAAAGAAATTGCTGACAGAAATAGAAAATTACAAAAAGAAAATAAATGAAAAAATAGAAAAAGGTATTGATTATAAAGATGAATTAAAAGAAATGCAAAAATTATTATATCAATTAAAAAAGGAGTGAATATGGGAAGGAAGAAGAAAATTGCTAAAAATAATGAATGTGCAACAATTGAAAGTAAAATAAATGAGATAGTTGAACTTGGAAAAAGGAAAAAGTATCTTTCTTGGGATGATATAAATGAAATTTTGCCTATGGATTTAACCGATGAAGAGGAAATAAATGAACTTTTTGATGAACTTGAATACTATAACATTGACATTCTTGATGAGGAGGAAGATACATTTTTTATAGAAAAAGAGAAAAAGATTGATACAGAAGAGGCAAGAAATCCATTAAGGTCATATCTGAAAGAGGCAGGTACTTATAATCTTTTAACACATGAAGAAGAGATTGAAATAGCAAAAGGAATAGAAGAAGCAAAAAAACAATTGAGTAGATTGAGTAAACAACTAAATCCTTCAAAAAAACAAATAGAAAAATATGAAAATCAATTAAGAAAATTGAGAGAAAAATTAATAAATTCAAATCTAAGACTTGTTATTAATATAGCAAAAAGATATAGCAATCCAAAACTCTCTATTCTTGATTTAATTCAGGAAGGAAATATTGGACTAATGAGAGCAGTAGAAAAATTTAAGTATAGAACAGGATTTAAATTCAGCACATATGCTACATGGTGGATAAGACAGGCAATTACAAGAGCGATTGCAGACCATTCATCTACTATAAGAATTCCTGTTCATATGATAGAAAAAATAAATAAAGTGAAAAAAATTGAAGCAAAGTATTCTCAACTTGGAGAAGAAAATGAATTATCTGAAGAAGAAATCGCAAAGGAGATGAACCTTCCAGTAGAAAAAATAAAAAATATAAAAAAATCAATGAGACCTGATCCGGTTTCCATTGACTCTCCTGTTGGAGATGAGGAAAGAACAACTATTGGTGATTTTATAGAAGATAAATTCAATCCAAACCCTCTATCACACACAAGACATTCTCTTTTAAAAGAAGAAATAGAAAAAGCATTATCAATCCTTGATGAAAGAGAAGAAATAATAATAAGGTTAAGATTTGGACTTGATGGAGAAGGTTATCCGAGAACACTTGAAGAAGTAGGACAGATTTTTAATTTAACAAGAGAAAGAATTAGACAGATAGAAGCAAAAGCAATACAGAAATTAAAAAATTCTTATAAAGGGAAAAAATTACAGATATTTAATCAAGGAATTTTTGACTTAAAGACCTTCATTAAATGAACTCTATTAAATTTCTTGGAACAGCAGGTGCAAGATTTGTTATGATTTCTCAATTAAGGTCTTCTGGTGGTTTATGGTTTTCAATTAATGGGACACAATTTCTTGTTGACCCAGGACCAGGAACATTGATAAGAGCAATAAAATCAAAACCAAAGTTAAATCCACTTTCGCTTGATGCTATTTTTTTGTCTCACAGGCATCTTGACCATTCATGTGAAATAAATCTTATGATTGAAGCAATGACAGACGGTGGTTTTAAAAAAAGGGGTATTGTTTTCGCTCCTTATGATTGTTTATACATTGACCCTGTTGTCCTTATTTATTGTAGGGACTATGTTGAAAAGATTGAAGTTTTAAAGGAAGGACAGAGATACAATGTTAAAAATTTAATTTTTGAAATTCCGGGAAAACTTAGGCATAGTGTTGATACTTACGGATTTAAAATCAATTTGAATAATACAAGTGTTTCATATATACCCGATACCTCTTTTTTCAATGAATTAATTGATTATTACAAAAATAGTGAGATACTTATTATAAATACTGTTCTTTATGAAAAAAAAGAAAATGTTCAACATTTATGTCTGTCAGAAGCAGAAGAGATAATTAAAAATATAAAACCAAAAAAGGCAATCCTAACCCATTTTGGAATGACAATGCTAAAAAATAAAATATGGGAAAAGAAGGTAGAAATCAGCAAAAGAGTTGGAACAGAAGTAATAATTGCAAATGATGGTATGAATTTTGATTTTTAAATCCAACCAGTATATTTTGCAAGATATTTACAATACTCTATGAAATTTTCAAATGATATATCTGGTGGAACTCCATGGTCACAGGAGGGAATATAACCACCATCTCTAAATAAAAATGGTATAATTCTATCCATTTCTTCCTTTAAAATATTCCCCCCTTTTGCAATTTTTCTTTTATCTATCCCTCCAACATAAGATATATTTTTACCAAATTTTTTTCTAAACTCTATAAGATCATTACCAGCAGCAATTTCAACAGGGATTGTGCAATTTATTCCACTTTCTATCCATATAGGTATAATCTCTCCAATATAGCCATCTGAATCAATCATAATTATTTCACAACCACTTTTTTTCAATATATCTGACCATTCACTCCAGCATCCCATTAAATACTTTCTTATCATAGAAGGAGAGATCATACTCTTTTCTTTATAAGCCATATCTTCATTTATAATCGCATAATCAAACTGAATTTTAGAAGTAAGTTTTTTTAAAATATTTGAAACAAATGACTTCCAAAAATTTACCATTTCAAGAACAAAGTCCTCTCTTTCTGCCATAAATATACATAAATTTTCAAATCCACACCAGTCCCTTAACTGCCAGAAAGGTCCATGGAATGATATTCCAAGAACCCAATCTCTATCTTTTAAAATTTCTGCTTTTTTATCAAATTCTAAATCAATCCTTTCGGGACTTTCTGGATTATATCTTTTTTTCATATCTTCCCAGTCATTTAAATTTTCAACAGGGAATTTATGCCATTTCCTTGTCACAAAATCCTTTGCACTTCTTAAATAAGAAAAATCATATCTTTCATCTACCTCAACAATTTCTCCTTTTTGCGTTTGAACAATTAAGTGCCCATTTTTCTTTTCTATTATTTTTTCTTCAAATGGAGGATTTAGGAAGAATGAGTAATATAGATTTACTCTTGTTTTTTTTGGTTTTTCTATTTTAACACCAATTTTTTCGCATATATAATCAAACCAATTCACATTTTCAGGAAGTCCTTCTTTATGCCATCTTTTTAGTGTTGATTCTCTTGGACTTCCTGGGGAAAAAGGGATTTTATCTGGTTTCCCAAATAAAAGAGTTGTTTTATATCTTTCTCTCTCATTCATTTTGGTCTCCTTTATTTTCAGTGTAAAAAATTGTATAATAAAATTTGGGGGTATGCAAAAAAAGTTAGAATTTTTAGGTAATCTTGGTGTCTTTGAAGCAAGTGATTATTTATATCAAAAAGAAAGATATGCATCTTTTATTTATCCTTCTGTATGTGGTAATAGAATTGTAAGACTTTTTAAAGTTCTACTTACAAATAATTGTAAATTTAATTGTCTTTATTGTGCTAATAGAAGAGATAGGGATTGCCCAAGATATAGTTTTGATGTGTATGAACTTGCAGAAATTTTTTATTCTATGTGGAAGAAGAAAATTGTAAACGGACTTTTTCTTTCTTCAGGAATAGAGATAGATAATAACCAGACACAGGAGAAAATGATAGATGTTATAAAAATTCTTAGAAAAAAATATAATTACAATGATTACATTCATCTTAAAATCTTGCCAGGTGTTGACGAATATTTAATAAAAAAGGGGAAAATTTATGCTGATAGATTATCTTTAAATCTTGAATCGATTAATTCTCTCTATTTAAAAAAGATATCAAAAGAAAAGGACTTCTCAAAAAATTTATTAAATACTCTTAAAAAACTTTCTGATTTAAATAGAGAAAAACCTTTAAGAAATGGGATAACAACACAGATTATTGCAGGTTGTTCAGAAGAGAGTGATAAGGAAATAATGAGTTTTTCTTATTATCTCTATAAAAATTATAATATTTCAAGAGTTTACTATAGTGGATTTATTCCTGTTTTAAAAACTCCTTTTGAAAACAAAAAACCCTGTTCTTTACAAAGGCAGATGAGATTGTATCAAGCGGATATTCTTATAAGAAAATATAAATTTTTACCATCCGAAATCCCATTTGACAAAAAAGGAAATTTATATTTAAATAAAGACCCTAAAAGTTTATGGGCAGAAAAAAATAAAGAATTTTTCCCTTTAGAAATTAATAAAGCATCATTTTATCAATTAATAAGAATCCCTGGAATTGGGATAAAAACAGCATTAAAAATTTTGGAAATTAGAAAAGAAAGTAAAATAAGAACAGAAAACATATTGAAAAAGATAGGAGTAAAACTAAAAAAAGTTTCGCCATACATTTTAATCAATGGCAAAAAAATAAAAGAAAGTGAAAATGGAAAAATAGAAAGTGAAATTTACTGTACAATTTTTGATGAGGTAATTTAAAATGGAAAAAAAATTTTACACAACTGGTCAACTTGGGAAATTACTTGGAGTAAGTAGAGTTACTGTTTATAAATGGGTAAAAAATAAAAAAATTGAAGGCATTAAATTGCCTGGTAGAAGATGGATAATTTCAAAAGAAGTAGTTGAAAGATTATTTAAGGGGAAATATTTAGAAGAACTTGAAATTGAAAGAGAGATAAAAATTTTAATTGCTGATGATAATGTTGATATAGCAGATTCACTAAAAGAATTTCTTGAAAATAGAAATTTGAATTTTAAAATAATAACTGCTTATAATGGATTTGAAGTTGGGAAATATTTATATTCTTTCAAACCAGATATTTTAATTCTTGATATATTTATGCCAGGTCTAAGTGGGTTTGATATTCTTAAGATTATAAAAAAAGATGAGAAATTAAAAGATACTTTTATTATAGTAATAACAGGTTATCCAGAAAAAGAAAATATAAAAAGAGTAAAACAGCAGGGTGCTGATTATGTCTTTATAAAACCATTTGATTATAATGAAATAGAAAAAACAATAAAAAAATTAATAAAAATCTGACCTCCTCCCCT
Organism: Candidatus Omnitrophota bacterium; assembly: GCA_023818645.1. Taxonomy (GTDB): domain Bacteria; phylum Ratteibacteria; class UBA8468; order B48-G9; family JAFGKM01; genus JAMWDI01. The sequence goes on from JAMWCJ010000011.1 coordinate 20,536, forward strand.
TTACATAAAAGTAAAATTAAGGTAAAATAATATATATGTTCCTAAAAAATCTTTTTCAAAAAATCAAAAAGGAGCAAAAAAATGAAAGCACTTTTACTTTTGGGTGGCTTTGGCACAAGATTACGACCATTTACAATAACTACTCCAAAAGCACTTTTGCCAATTGTAAATTATCCTTTTATCGCATATCAGTTTGAATTACTTAGAAAATATGGTATAGAAGAAGTTGTTCTTGGAGTTGGGTATAAAGGCGAGGAATTTAAAAAAGCAATTGAGATTGGGAAAAAAATGGGAATTAAGGTCTATTTATCTTATGAAAAAAAACCCCTTGGAACAGGTGGTGGAATAAAAAATGCTGAAAAGTTTTTAAAAGGGAAAGAACCATTTTTTGTATTTAATGGAGATGTTCTGGCTGATTTTAATCTTGAAAAGATTTTAAATTTTCATAAAGAAAAAAATGCATATATAACGATAGGAATGGTAAAGATTTCAGACCCTTCATCTTATGGTTTAATTTTAACTGATGACGAGATGAGAATAATAAAATTTATTGAAAAACCAAAAAAAGAAGAGATTATTACTGATACAATAAATGCGGGTCTCTATGTTTTTCAGCCAGAAGTTCTTGAGGAAATTCCGAAAAATAATGAAGTTTCTATTGAAAGGGAGACCTTTCCAAAGATTCTTCAAGAAGGGAAAGAGATGTTTGGATATATTCATTATGGTTACTGGCTTGATGTAGGCACAATTGAGAAATTTAAAAAAGGGAATTTTGATTTAATTGATGGGAAAATTGAACTTCTTTATAAAAAATCAGAAGAGAATTTAGATAAGAAAGACAATGTTTTGATAGGAAACAATGTAGTTATTGAAGGGAAACTTATTGCAGATGAAAATGTTATAATAGGAGAAAATTCAAAATTTAAAGGGAAAGTAATTATAGGGAAAAAATCGTTTATTGGTAAAAATTGTACAATTGAAAATTCAATCATTTTTGAAAATGTATTTATAGGAGATGAATGCTTTATTGAAAATTCTATTATTGGAAACTCTGTAATCCTGAAGAATAACTGTGAAGTTAAAAATTCAGCGCTTGGTGACAATTCTTTTATAAATCAATTTTCTAAAATCTCTAATTAAAATGGAAATAGTATCAAAAACAAGGTTTTTCAAACCAACTGAATATAGTATATATAAACCAAAGATTTGTTTTCTTTCAACTTATATACCAAAACCATGTGGAATTGCAACTTTTACAAATGATTTATTAAAACATATAGATAATTACAATATTCTAATACCTTCAAAAGTTATCGCTTTAAATGGGAAAGGCGATTTTTATAATTATCCTGCAGAAGTTATTAAAACTATTAATATTGAAGATATAGAGGAATATATAGAAGCGAGCGAATTTCTTAATAATTCAGATATTGAAATTGTGGGAATACAGCATGAATTTGGTATTTTTGGAGGAGAATATGGAGAATACCTTCTTGAATTCCTTGACAATATAAAAAAACCGTGTGTAACAACTTTTCATACTGTTCTTCCAAACCCACCTCAGAAAATGAGGGAAATTGTTAGAAGAATATCTGAAAAGAGTTCCTACATTGTTGTTATGACAAATTTAGGGAAAACTTTATTAAATGAGTATTATGGAATTCCAAAAAGAAAGATTGAATTGATTTATCATGGAGTTCCATTTTTTTATTTGAGACCTACTAATTATCTTAAAGAAAAATTAAATTTAAATGATAAAATTGTTATTTCAACTTTTGGACTTTTAAGTAGAGGGAAAGGTATTGAATATGTTATATATTCACTCCCTAAGATTTTAAATGAATTCCCAAATGTAGTTTATTTAGTAATAGGTGCTACACATCCAAACATAGTAAAACAGGAAGGCGAAAGTTATAGAGAGTTTTTGATTAACGAGTGTGAAAGATTGAATGTTATTGATAATGTGAAATTTATAAATAAATTCTTATCTCTTGAAGAACTACTTGATTACCTTGGAGCAACAGATATCTATATAACCCCATATTTAAATCCTTCTCAAATTACAAGTGGGACCTTATCTTATGCACTCGGATGTGGAAAAGCATGTATCTCAACCCCTTATCTTTATGCAAAGGATATTTTTGAAAATGGTAAAAGAGGGATAATTGTGAATTTCAGAGATCCTGAAAACATAAGTGATGCAGTTATTTATCTCCTAAAAAATCCAGAAAAAAAGAAACAAATTGAAAGAGAAGCATATAAACTTGGACAAAAAATGACATGGGAAAAAGTTGCTTGGGAGTATTTAACTTTATTTTCAAGAGTTAGTTCCAGTAGAGGGGAGAGTGTTTCTATTTACTTTGAGGATAGATTGCTACCTATAAAACTTACACATCTTGAAACACTTACAGACGATGTTGGTATAATACAGCATGCAAAGTTTTCTATGGCTGATAGAAAGACAGGATATACAACGGATGACAATGCAAGAGCGCTTGTTGTTGTAACAAAACATTATAATATGTGCATTGACCAGAAAAGTTTAAACCTTATAAACACATACTTGAGTTTTATTTATTATATGCAAAAGTCAAACGGAAGATTTCATAATTTACTTGGATACGATAGAAATTTTCTTGATACAGATGGAGGAGATGATTGTTTTGGAAGATGTATATGGGCAATAGGATATCTTCTTTCAAGCGATTTTGTTTATGAAAATATTAAAGGTGCAGCAAAACATATTTTTGATTTAGCATTACCTCAAATTGAAAATATAAACTCACTTAGAGGGATAGCAAATTGTCTTGTAGGTATATATTATTACACGAAAATTGAAAATAATGAAAGAATTAAAGAATTAGCAAAAAAACTTGCTGAAAGAATGGTTGAGAATTATCAAAATTCAAGTGAAACTAATTGGAATTGGTTTGAAAATGTTATAACATATGAAAATGCAAAATTACCATCTGGTTTATTTTATGCTTATGAAATACTAAAAGATAAAAAATATCTTGAGATTGGGATTGAAGCACTCAATTTTTTGATTGACTTAACAATTATTGAAAACAGATTTATTCCTATAGGAAATAATGGATGGTATGTAAAAGGAGGGAAAAGAGCATATTATGACCAGCAGCCAATTGAAGCAGCCTGTATGATAGAGGCGTTGAAAATGGCAGAAAAACTTACAAAAGATGAAAAATATGGGAATTTATCTTTGATCGTTTTTGACTGGTTTCTTGGGAGAAATACAAAAGGAGAAATGATGTATGACCCTGTAACAGGTGGTTGTTACGATGGACTTACAAAATCAGGACCAAATAGAAATCAGGGAGCAGAATCAACTATTTCTTATTTACTTGCTCGACTTGAAATAGAACAATAAATGGCAAAAATTATTACTTTTGGCTGTAAAGTCAATCAATATGAGAGTCAACTTATAAAAGAAAATATAGAAAAGGATGAAAATTTTAAATCTAATGATATTGTTATTTTAAACTCGTGTTGTGTGACCGAAAAAGCAGAAAAAGAAGTAGAAAAAAAGATAAGAGAATTATTAAACCAGAGAAAAAAAATATATTTAACAGGATGTATTGCTGAAAAAAATGGTAAATTTAAAGAAATTGGAAATATAAAGATTGTAGAAAAAAGTTTTTTCTTTAAATATAAAGATAAAATTGAGTATTTCAATAGACATACACGTGCTTTTGTAAAAATAGAGGATGGATGTGAAAATTTCTGTACATATTGTATTATTCCTTTTATAAGAGGGAGAGTTAAAAGTAGAAGTGAAAAAGAAATTATTGAAGAAATAAAACAACTTGTAGAAAATGGATATAAAGAAATAGTCTTAACTGGTGTTAATCTTGGTTGTTATGGGAAAGATACTGGTGAAAGTTTAATTTCTTTAATAGAAAAGATTCAGGAAATTGAAGAAATAAAAAGAATAAGATTAAGTTCAATTGAAGTTTATTATATAAATGAACCTTTTATTAATTCACTTAAAAATATAAAAAAGTTCTGTCCGCATTTTCATATGCCACTTCAAAGTGGTTCAGATAAAATTTTAAGTTTAATGGGGAGAAGATATAGTTTTAATGAATATTATGAAAAAATTGAAAAGATAAAAGAAAAAATTGAAAAAGTAACTTTTACAACAGATATTATGGTTGGTTTCCCTGGTGAAAAAGATGATGATTTTGAAAAGTCGTGTATTGCTATTGATAAAATAAAATTCTTAAAAGTTCATATTTTCCCATATTCTGAAAGAAAGATTACTTCTGCAGTAAGTTTACCAGATAAAGTTGACGAAAAAACAAAAAAAGAAAGATTAAAAAAAATTTTAAAAATATCAGAAATTTCAAGAAAAAAAGTTATGGAAGAATTTATTGGTAAAAGATTGGATGTTTTATTTGAAAAAAAGATAGACCACTTCTGGAAGGGATATTCAGAAAATTATATACCTGTTATAGTAAATTCAGAGAGAAATTTAAAAAATGAAATTGTTTCTGTAATACCTCAAAAGATTTACAAAGGGTTTCTTTTAAGCAAAATTTTAAATCAAAAAAGGAGCAAAGTATGAAACCAGTATCTCTAATTTTTGGTTTTTTATTATTGATAGGTGGGATTTTTTTAACATTTAGACCAAAAGTTACATATGAAAAAGAATCTGCTTCTGATATTATTGCAGTTGTAGGAATAATTTTAATGATAGCAGGAATTGTTTTATTGCTTTCTCCCTTTTTAAAATAACTAAATAGACCTTGAAGGTGAAATTAAATTGAGCGCTTCTGTTCTTGTTCTTAAATCCCTCAGAAAAATCCCTCTCATAGCACTTGTTACTATTTTTGTTCCAGGTTTTTTTATCCCTCTCATTATCATACACATATGTTCTGCTTCAACTATAGCCATTGCTCCCTGAGGTGTTAAGACATTCATAATTATATCAACTATTTGATTTGTCATTCTCTCTTGCAATTGTGGTCTTTTTGAAAGGACATCTATAAGACGCGCAATCTTACTTATACCAACGACATTATTACCATCTGGTAAATAGGCAACATGCGCTTTCCCGAAAAAAGGTAAAAAATGATGTTCGCATATTGAATAGAAATTTATATCTTTAATTAGAACAAGTTCATTATAATCTTCCTTAAAAACTTTTCCAAGTACTTTTTCGGGATCAACATCTATTCCACTAAAAATCTCTGCATACATTTTTGCAACCCTCTTTGGTGTATCTTTAAGTTTTTTCTTATTTATATTTTCACCCAATGCTTCTATTATCAGTTCCATCCCCTTCTCTATTTTCATTATGTCCATTTTCATCTCCTTTTTTTATTCCAAGAATTTTATCTATTTCTTCTGATGTCAATGTCTCTTTCTCTAAAAGTTCCTTAACAAGAAGGTCAAGTTTATCCCTGTTTTTAATTATTATTTCTTTTGCTTTTTTTTCTGCTTCTTCAAGAATCATTTTAATTTCTTTATCAATTTCTCTTGAAGTTTCCTCACTGAATTCTCTCTGTTGAATAAGGTCTCTCCCAAGAAATACTGTGTCATGCTGTCTAAAACTTACAGGACCTAAATTTTCACTCATCCCCCATTCACAAACCATCTTTTTTGCAATTTCAGTCGCAATCCTTAAATCATTTTCACTACCTGTAAACTTCTTACCAAAGACAATTTCTTCTGTCGCTCTACCTGCAAGAAGTGCAGCAAGGGAATTTTTGTAATATATATCACTTTCAAGAAATCTATCTTTATCAGGAAGTATATGAGTTATTCCAAGCGCCTGTCCTCTCGGGATTATTGTAACTTTGTGGACAGGATATACTTCTGGCAAACTTTTTTGAACAAGAGTATGGCCTGCCTCATGATATGCAATAATTTTTTTCTCGTCTTCACTTACATATAAACTTTTCCTCTCAACACCCATTAAAACTTTATCTTTTGCTTCTTCAAAATCAACCATATCAATCTTTTCTTTTCCCTTTCTCGCTGCAAGAAGTGCTGCCTCATTAACGATATTTGCAAGATCTGCTCCTGAAAGTCCTGGAGTTGCTCTTGCAATTAAGGACAGATCAACCGTTTCAGCAAGTGGTTTATTTTTTGTATGAACTTTTAATATCTTTTCTCTTGCTTTAATATCAGGGAGAGTAACAACAACTGTTCTATCAAATCTTCCAGGCCTTGTTAAAGCAGGATCTAAAACATCGGGTCTATTTGTTGCAGCCATAACAATTATTCCTTCGTCTGTTTGAAAACCATCCATCTCTACAAGTAGTTGGTTTAATGTTTGTTCTCTTTCATCATGTCCACCACCAAGTCCTGCAAATCTTTGTCTTCCAACAGCATCAATCTCATCAATAAAGACAATACATGGTGCAAGTCGTTTTGCCTGTCTAAATAAATCCCTTACTCTGGCTGCTCCAACACCCACAAACATCTCAACAAAATCAGAACCACTCATACCTAAAAATGGGACTCCTGCTTCTCCTGCAACTGCTTTTGCAAGAAGGGTTTTACCTGTCCCCGGAGGCCCAATTAAAAGAACTCCTTTTGGAATTTTACCACCAAGTTTTTGAAATTTCTTAGGATTTTTTAAGAATTCAATTATTTCTTTTAACTCCTCTTTCGCTTCTTCACATCCAGCCACATCTTCAAAAGTAATTCTATTTTTAGGGTTTGGAATGATTGGTGTACTTCTTGCAAACGACATAACCCTATTTCTTTCAAGGTTTGCCTGTCTAATGACTATCCAGAAAATTAAGAAAAAAATCAAAGCAGGAACAATATAAGGAACTAATTCAAAAATCCAATTACCTGGTTCATATCTAAAAGAAACATTGTTTTCAATTAAAATTTTATTTAAGTCGGGATCTTCTCCAATGAAAGTATAAAAAGACCTTCCATCCTTTAATTTACCATAAATTATATTTTTTCTTATACTTAATACTCCTTCAATATTTCCCTTTTTAACTTCGTTGATAAAATCACTATAAATTAAATTTATTTTTTTGTTTTCAAATTGGGAAAATTTTAAAAGTCCAATAATAAAAATCCCTATCAAAATCCATAATAAGAAACCTTTTAAAAAATTCAAATTATTCTTTTTTTCCTTTTCTTCCATCCTTTATCTATTTCCTCCTTTAACTTTTTTATTTCTTCTTCTACCTTTTCTGAATTTTCTAAAGCACTTATCACTGCAACGCCGTCCGCTCCTTTTTCAATAACTTTTCTTGCATTTTCTATATTTATACCCCCTATTCCAATAAGAGGTATAGATATCTTCTCTTTAACTTTTTTTAAAATATCTAAGCCAATTGGTTTTTTTTCTATTTTTGTTGGTGATTTAAAAATTGAACCGATAGCAACATAATCTATATCTTTGTTTTTTATTCTTTCTATGTCTTCTATATTTTCTGTTGAAACTCCAACTATTTTTTCTGGTAATATTTTTCTCACATCATCAATATCTAAATCATTCCTTCCTATATGAACTCCATCTCCTTCACATAAAAAACATATATCAACTCTATCATTAATTATATATATTATCTCATTTGGAATATTTTTTTTCAATATATTCGCTATTTTTAAAAAAAATTTTGTATTTTCGCCTTTATATCTGAGTTGGACTATGTTTGGTTTCCCTTTAATTACACCTTCAGAAAACTTTAAAAATTGTTTCTCATCTTCTTTAAGATTAAGTATTACATATAGACATGGAAGATTTATTTTTTTTCTTGAGATTTTGGTAATAACTCTTTTCTCGTACTCATAAATTTCAAATCTTAAATTATGAAAGAAAGAAACACTTTCTGGATTAATAATTTTTGAATATTCTTCAAGAACTCTTAATGCCTCTTCAACCCTGAAAAAATTGGTTTCTATAATTTGCTTTAAGTTTAATTTTTCTTTTCTATTTAAATCTCTTCCTATATCCTCTTGAGATGCTCTTTGACTTTTCAATTGTTCAGAAGGGAAAAACTTTAAAACACCTTTTGAAAAGTTCTGCCTTATTTCTTTTATTTTTTCCAAAAGTTGCTTATCCTTACATATAAATCTCACAGATTCTTCAATCACTCTGAATCCTTCTCTTGCTCTATTAAAATTCACATCAATAATCCTTAAAATTTTCATATATTTTCCTTATTAAATTTGTTGTTGAATATTTTTTATATAAAGGAACAATAATAACTTTACCCCCATATTTTTTAATAATATCTTTACCTATAACCTCTTCTTCTTTATAATCTCCTCCTTTAATAATAAAATTTGGTAAAATTGTTTTTATCAATTTCTTAGGTGTTTTCTCTTCAAAAATAACAACATAATCTACCATTGAAAAACAAGATAAAATTTCACATCTCCCTTTTTGGTCAATTATAGGCCTTCCCTTCCCTTTTATCATTCTAATTGATTTATCACTATTAAGCCCTACTATTAAAATATCTCCCATTGATTTCGCTTTTTTTAAAACCCTTATATGACCTGGATGAATAATATCAAAACATCCATTTGTAAAAACAATAGTTTTCCCTTCTCTTTTTAATTTTAAAGATATTTTTTTTATTTCTTCTATAGTTTTTACTTTATGCATTTTTAAAATTCTTCTTCAATCAAAGAGCATAGAAGGTGATAAATAATTAAATGTATCTGTTGAACTTTATATGTTTCTTTTGATGGGACTGAAATAACAAAGTCAGATATTCTCTCAAGAGTATTAGGAAGTTTTCCTGTAATTGAGATGACCTTAATTTTCTTTTGTTTTGCAATATTTGCTGCCTTAATTACATTTTTTGACTCTCCAGAAGTTGAAAAACATATAAGAATATCATTTTCTTTACCAATTGCCTTAAGTTGTTTTGAAAATACTTCATCAAAAGAATAATCATTTGCTATACTTGTTAAAACAGATGTGTCTGTTGTTAAAGAAATAAAAGGAAGAGGGTCTCTTTCTTTCTTAAATCTATTAACCATTTCTCCTGCAAAATGTTGACAGTCAGCACTACTCCCACCATTTCCACAAAGAAGAATTTTATTACCATCTTTTATACATTTAACAATTATTTCAGAAATTTTTATAAGATTTTCATTAAATTGATTGGAAAAAACAACTTTTACAAGTTTTAAATGATTTTTTACTTCCTTCTCTAAAAATTTAAGTTTCTTTTGATTCTTCATTTTTTTCTTTTCTCGCTTCCCCAATAATATTTGAGACATAAATTTCTATATTTGCTATTCTTTCAATTCCAATTGTATCCTGTAAATATCTTTTTATTAATTCCTGAATTGTACTGCATGTCTCTGTAACACTTAATTGAGAAATTATTTTTAAATTTACTTTTGTCTCAAGTCCTCTTGAAGTAACAAGTGCTTTGACTTTTATACCTTCTATCCCTTCTATATGTTTAATTATTGTAGAACTTATATAATCTTCAATTGCTTTAAGAGAAATCTTTACTTTTCCACCGGGATTGTCAAAAGAAACCGCTTTTGTTCTATAAATATAATCAATCCAGTTTACTATCCATATTATCCCAATAAATAAAACAAATATTGCAAAAAAACCAACATTAACAGAATTTCTTTCTATAAAACTTATAAAGTTCTGGCATAATTCTTTATTTGAGAAGAAAGAAAGGAGACAAAAAACAAAAATAATACCCATTATTATATAAATACTGGCAACAATTCTACTCCATATTCTCATTTTTCCCCCTGTTTTTTATATTTTCCTCAATTTTTCAAAAATAGTCAAATTTTCTTCTAAAACTTTATGTTTTTAAATTGTGGTAAATAATTTTTATTTTTCTCAAACATCTCACTTACCAATTGTTTAATCTCTCTTAAAGACAAAACACTTGCTGTTAATGGATCATAACAAGCGGCATAATATACCATTTCTGGATTTCCAGTTAAAGCACCTTCAACAGCCATTTCTTCTACCGCAATATTTATATTATTTAATGCAGCACATTGTGGGGGTAAAGGTCCAACATGTATATAATTTAAACCTCTTCTATTAACAAGAACTGGGACCTCAACACAAGCACCATATGGAAGGTTTGGAATTATATTTAAATTAGGGACATTTCCATTAAATACATACGGTTCTCCTCCTAAATAAGCGTTAATTATATAAGAAGCATATTCATGACCCCTTTCAAGATTAACTGGTTGTTGAAGATATTTTTTAATTTCATCTTTCCATATATCTTCTCTTTTAAGATATTCTTTTAAAATATAAGCATATTCTCCTGGATTCCAACCAGTACCTGGAAGACAGTATTTTTCAATTAAGTCCTGTCTTTTTCTAAACCACCAATTATATTCTGAATTATGTCCACTTGATTCTGTTACATAATATCCAAGTGCAAGAAACATTTCATTTCTTACAATCTCTTCTTTATAAATCTTTTCATTCTCCAAAATTGCTTTTTTTATTAATGGATATGCATCTTTTCCGTCCTTTTTAAATTCAATAAACCATGCCTGATGATTAATTCCTGCACAAACATACTCAATCTGTTCAATCTTCGCTTCTATCCAACTTGCAAGCATCTCTGCTGTTCCTTGGACACTATGGCATAAACCAGTTATTTTTAAATTTGGAAATTGTTTTTGCATTGCTCTACATAACATTGACATTGGATTTGTATAATTGAGAAAAATAGCATCAGGACAAAGTTGTTCAATGTCTTTACATATATCAAGCATAATAGGTATTGTTCTTAAAGCACGAAAAATTCCAGCAATCCCTCTTGTATCACCAACACAAAAATCCACTCCATATTTTTTAGGAATTTCAACATCATATCTCCATATTTTAACTCCTCCTGCAAGTATTGTACATATAACTGCATCTGCATTTTTCAATGCTTTTCTTCTGTCCATTGTAACTTCAAGTTTTGCAGGATATTTTCCTATCTCAATAATTTTTTCCACCGCTTTTTTTATAAATTCAAGCCGTTCTTCATCAATATCCATCAAAGAAATAGTTGAATCCCTTAAAAGTGGAAAAGTAAGTATATCTCTTACAAGGGTTCTTGTAAAACCAAAACTCCCTGCACCAATAAAAACAATTTTTGCCATTTATCCTCCTTTTGAAATGATTAATTATTTTAAACTTTTTACTCTTTATGTCAAAAACTATGATAAAATTTAAATATGATTGAAAATTACTCAATTTTGTTAAGTTTTATAGGTGGAGTTGGTTCTTTTTTCAGCCCCTGTGTTTTACCTTTAATCCCTATTTATATTTCATACATTACTGGTTATTCAATAGAAGAATTAAAAGAAGGACAAAATCTTTCATATAAAAAAATCCTGATTTCTTCCTTATTTTTTATAATTGGTTTTACTATTATTTTTACTTCACTTGGTGCATCTTCTACTTTTATAGGGAATTTCATTGGAACAAAAAAAATAATTTTTAGATTTATAGGTGGAGCGATAATGATTATTTTTGGACTTCACATACTTGGAATTTTAAAAATTAAAAAACTGTATCAAGAAAAAAGAATAAGGATAAAAAAATTTAATTATAGGTATATGAGCGCATTTTTTTTAGGAATTGCTCTTGCTGGTGCATGGACTCCTTGTGTTGGACCTGTCCTTTCTTCAATATTAATCCTTGCTTCTATGGAGAAAACTATTAAGAGGGGAATAATTCTTTTATTCTTTTATTCTCTCGGAATAGGAATCCCTTTTATCATAATCTCTATTTTTTTAAAAAACACAATACTTTTTTTGAATAAAATAAAAAAACATTTCAGAAAGATTGAAATTTTTATGGGTCTTTTGCTTATTTTTTTAGGAATTTTTTTAATAATATCTACAAAGTAACAACAGGAAGGAGGAAATGATTTTGGGCTTAATGACTACAGATAAAATTTTTTATTTTTCTAATTTTTTGTGACATAGCCACCAGTCAAAACACTCAAATTCTCCTTTTTTACTTTTCTCAAATCTTTCTCGGGCAGTCATTATATCTTTTGCTGGTGGTATTATAACATGATTTTTACCCACAACTTCACTTTCTGGCCACATTGCAGGCATCGCCACTCCATACTTATCTGAAATTTGCATACCTTCAACTGCTCTTATAATCTCGTCTATATTTCTTCCAAGTTCCTGAGGGTAGTAAATTATTATTCTTATTATTCCCTTATCATCAACTACAAATACAGCCCTTACAGTATTTGTTCCTTTTCCAGGATGTATCAATCCTAAAGTTTCTGCCGCTTTACCAGTATCAGCAATAATAGGAAATTCAATTTCAACGCCAAGATTTTCTTTTATCCACTCTATCCATTTAATATGAGAAAAAACCTGATCAACAGAAAGACCTATTAATTCACAATTTAAATTTTTAAATTTTTCATACCTCTTTTGAAAAGCAACAAATTCTGTAGTACAAACTGGTGTAAAATCAGCAGGATGTGAAAATAAAACAAACCATTTACCCTTAAAATATTCTGGCAAAAGCAATTCTCCATGTGTGGAAACAACTTTCATTTCCGGGAACTTATCACCTAAAAGAGGCAATCCCTTTCTTTCCTCTAAATTCCCCATATTGACTCCTTTTTCTCACATCAAATAATATAGTAAAAATATTCAAATGTCAATTAAACAAGAAAAGAAAGACATCTGTTAACATATTTTATTGTAAGAATGTCTTTATTAATATCTGTTCTATTGATTCTATTTTCTGAAATAAAAAGTTATATCTCTCTTTATTTACATTTTCTTTTCCCCTTGTTATAATATTTTTAAAGGAGTTAAATTATGGAATTGACAAAAGAACTTTATGAAGCAATAGTTACAATAATTGAGGATAAAGTAAAGGATATAAAAGTTACAAGAGAAGAATTTGATGCATTAAGAAATGTTGTTGGTGAATTAGTTATTGCACAGAAGAAGACAGAAGAAAAATTGAATGAGTTAGCCCAGGCACA